>RFJA01000269.1 GCA_003695065.1 Alphaproteobacteria bacterium | reverse complement strand
GTCGATCAACATCTTCTCCGTGCCGAGCGACACCACACTGTTAAGCGTGCGAATCAAAAGACTCCCCCGATCCGCCTGCGGTCAAGGCACCTCCGCAAGAAGGGTGTCTCCGTTCTTCAGGTCCTGCAGGATCTGCTTCACTAAATCAGCCTCCCCGGAACGCCGACACTGCACGCCTCTGCCCCCCCCCGCCAGCTTCACAAGCGCAAGCGATATCCGAATTGACCGACGACCCAGGCCGGTCGGCGCATTCTGGAATTGGAATCGCGCGGTCAAAACCCGTGCGGCATTCTTTAAACGGGATTCTACCCAATTCGCTGCTGAGCGAGAAATTCACAGATAGACCCACTCCGGACGATCGGCCATGCCACACAACCAGCGGTAAACATTCTGCATGCGACGGGCGATCACCGCCCACGAGTATTCACGTTCCATCCAATCCCGACCGCGTTGTCCCATCACCGCCAACTCTTCTCGAGAATGGCTGAGGGCATCGCGCAGCGTCGCGACGAGTTCAGAGCAGTCCAAGCGGAACCACCATCCACACGCATGCGAGTCCAATCCTGACCAGGGGGCACCTTGAGACACGATCGCCGGCACGCCGTGCGCCAAAGCCTCTGCAACAGCCATCCCGAAATTCTCCGATTTTGAGGGCAACACAAACACGTCGCTATCAGCAAAACACTGGGACTTTTGCTGTCCTTTCACTTCACCAATAAACCTGATGCGTCCCGTCTTCTCAGTCGCTACCATTCGCCGGACAAAACGGGAGTAGTCGCTGTCCAGCGGACCAGCAATAACAAGCTCCCAGTCAAGGAACTCACGTTCAATCTGCGACCACGCACTCACCAGCAGATCTAAAGATTTTGTGGGGTGAATTCGACCCAGAAAAAGCAGTCTCCGTAGCCCCGTGCGGTTAGAGGGGGGAATCACATCTGGACAGTCGATGCCATTGGGAACAACGGCAATGGGGTTCCTTAGCCCATAACCACGCGCCTGCTCCATTTCTTCTTCCGAAGTAACGTGGATACAATCTGCGGCTCGCAAAGCCGCCCATTGTCCCCATAATCCCACCAACCGCTTAACCCAACGAGACTGACTGAGTGCCCAGGGGGAAAGTGTTCCTCGCGGCGAGATTACCAGTTTACATTCGGTTCGACGCACTGCGGCAGCCGGATAAATATTGGGCATCATCCACAGACTGTTCGTATGTATAACATCCGACTCGTGCGCGAGTTGCCTCAGAGCCGTCTTCATTGCCGGAGAACACCCGATTCTGCGCATGGTTCCCCCGCGGAGGCATGAAAATGAACGGGTATAGCGAAACACGTCCCGAACCGGAAGCGGGTCCAGCACCAGAAGTTGAACGTCTTCTCCGGCCGCGTCCAAAGCAGCTGCCAGACCGGGCACGGAATGTGTCGTGCCGCTGGACTCTTCAAATATTCGGGGAACGACTTGAACGATACGCATCTTAAGCGACAGGCCTGCGTCCTCGGAATCAAAACTTCCGGAGAACATACAACGCCAACGCGCCGCTCACAGCCGGGACCAGACGACAGGGCCAAAACGAGGTGTACTCCACGTGTTCAACGGTGAATCCCACATCGACCACCAAGCTGCGAAACTGTTTGGCTGTATAATGATTTTTTGAGAATTGCAGATAGCGCGGCCGCCCAGTGAGTCCGAACGCGAGGCGTTGCAACATCCGCAGCAGCGCCCAGCGATTCGGGACAGTAGCAACGAGTAATCCGCCGTCCTTGATGACCCGGTGCAGTTCTTGCAATCCTGCCCGATCCGAGTCGAGGTACTCTACCACACTCGAACAAATGACTCCGTCAAACCGACCAGACGGAAACGGCATCGTCTCAATCGTCTCAATACACATCAGTTCGCATCGATCCGCCACACCAGCCTCGTGCAAGACGTTACCGGCATGCTCGATCATTCCCGGGGATGCATCCACCCCGGTGACTCTGGCACCGTGATCGGCAAGCAAACGGGTCAAGTTGCCCACACCACACCCAGCGTCCAACCACTGCGTACCAGATCGGCAGTATTCGGAAACAATCCTACCGAAAACCTGCAAACGGCGGCTAAAGATCCCGCCCCGGTACTTCTCTCCCCAGCTCTCCGAAAGCTCCTCATGAAAGGCGACCGCAGGACCAAGGTTTCCGGTGTCATTCATTGTGAGTCCACGGGTTGAATCGATAACTCATAGATCTTCGCCTTGATATGAAAGAACTGCACCATGCGGAACAACGCATAGAAAAACCCCGGTTTACCATCAAGGATCCCCAATCTGAGGAAGTACGTATAGACGAAGACGATCACAGGAAAACCGGGCATGTTCATCAGGCTCTTCCGCAACCAACGGCGACGCTCTGCTTGGTTGCCGAAGAGACGCGGCGTAAGGGAACCTTCATCGCCAAAAACCCAAGTATGGGCCTCCCAATTTGAATACGCATCATGTTTCTGGATGTAATGCGAGAGTGACTGAATGTTTTCATGCCGGATCGAGGAAGACAACCGGCCGACCGAGCCGTCGACCACCACATGTTCGTGCACTTCCATATCGAGCATAGACTGGTCCTGGTTTTCCAAACGTCGCTCATACATCCCCTTTCCGGCGCGAAACAGGCTCAGCTTACGCAAGCTGGTATCCCCGTGCCGTAACTGGCGACCCAAGAATACGATTTCAAAATTAATCCAGTAACCGTCGTGTTTTCCGGATTCGATCACCTGCTTGATCTCAGATTTAACCGCCTCGGTCAGGATCTCGTCCGCGTCGAGCAACAGGATCCAATCAGCTTTCCAAGAATGCGTTTTCAGCGCCCAATTGCGTTTCTTCGGCCAGCCACCGCGGTAGTCGAAATTCAAAACCGTCGCCCCGTATTGTTCCGCAATGGCTAGCGTATTGTCCGTGCTGCCAGAATCCACCACCACAATTTCCTTCGCCCAGCCCTTCACATTGTCCAAGCAGCGCGCCAGCTGTTTTTCCTCGTTCTTGGTGGGGATGAGGACAGATACGTTCGCAGTTTGGTCTTTTTGATTCATCAGGTTTCCGCTCTGTAGGCGACAGTCGAGACTGGGGACAGGATACGCCTGTGTCCCCCCTTTCCAGTAGCCGATCGAGATACCTCCTCAAATCGGCTGAGTACCCATGCGAACCAACAATAGAAGATCAAAGCGAGTGGAGACCCGCAAGCCAACAAGTACCCCTCCAGCATCAAGTGCACGAAGAAGAACACCCCGGGAGCCAGCATCGCAATCCATTCCTGTGCTGGCATCAGCCTCCGACACCGACGCATCAGGTACAGCAGACT
>RFJA01000268.1 GCA_003695065.1 Alphaproteobacteria bacterium | reverse complement strand
CCTTGGCCTTGCTTTTGCCAACGCTCATATAGCCACCCATGCCCTGGCGTTCGATCAGGCCACGGACCAGGAAGAACCAGAGACCGAAGAACAGCAGAAATGGCAAAAGCCACGACAGGATGTCTCCAATAACATTGGATTCGGTGGCACCCGAGAATGTCACGCCGTACTGCCTGAGATCCTCGGCGATCTCCGGGTCGACCCGGGTGGCGGTTACGAACCGGGTGCCGTCGGGCTCGGGTGTTTTGAGCTCCCCCCGGATGAACCGCTCGGAAACTTCAACCCGCGCGAACCGTCCCTGTTCCAATCGGGTCTGAAATTCGCTGTAGGGAACGGTTTCCACCTGATGGGAAGAAATCCACCACTGCTGAAACAGCAGGATCAGAACAAGAGCGGTGATGAAATACCAAAGGTTGAACCGGGCTTCTTTGTCCACTGTACTCCCTCGCATTGGTCGGTAGGGTCGTCAAACCATAAGGCACTGGTCGCCAAAGTTCCAGACTCCACCGCACACCGCGCCCTGATTGCCAGAGAACTCCGGCGTGATCGGCCGGCGTCAGCGTTCAGACGATCCGGTTTTTCAGCGAGCCGAGGCCGTCGATGCTCCCCTCCATGACGTCCCCGGGGCGAACCGGGCCAACACCCGCGGGCGTGCCGGTGAAGATGAGGTCGCCGGGCATCAGCGTGAACAGTCGCGACAGTTGGGAGACAACCTCGGGCACCGACCAGATCAGGTCGCGCAGATCCCCCTCCTGCCGGATCTCGCCATTGACCGTGAGCCGAATTTGACCCGCGCTTGGATGCCCCACATCCGCGACCCGGTGAATGGCTGCGATCGGTGCAGAGTGGTCGAACCCCTTGGCGGCGTCCCATGGTTGGCCCCTGTTTTTGGCATCGGCCTGCAGGTCGCGGCGGGTCAGGTCATTGCCAACGGCATAGCCGAAGATATGGTCCAGCGCAGCCTCGACCGGAATGTCCGCCCCCTGCCGGCCCAGAGCCACCACCAGCTCGACTTCGTGGTGAAGGTTATCCGTCTGCGGCGGATAGGGTATGTCCGCTCCATCTTCCACAATGGCATCGGCGGGCTTGGCAAAGAAAAAAGGCGGCTCGCGGTCCGGGTTGCCACCCATCTCCCGGGCATGGGCCGCATAATTGCGCCCGACGCAATAAATACGATGGACCGGAAACCGATTTTCGGACCCGAGGATGAGGACAGAGGGAACCGGCCCTGGTTCGAAGCAGAAACTCATGATTTTCGATCCGGGTGCAAATGGATGGACCGCCGGCAGATGGTGGGCGCGGCTGGGATTGAACCAGCGACCCCTACGATGTCAACGTAGTGCTCTCCCACTGAGCTACGCGCCCCTCGGGCCCGGGTGGTTCGGGCCGGACAGGATTGGATGCGCCGCGGCATCCGGGCGCTGTTATAGCGCAAATACGCCGGAGCGCAAGCCCCTTGCGCGCCGGTGCCGACGCTGGCGCCAGCACGATCCGTCAGGACAAACGATTCAGGCGGCAAACAACCGGCCGACCTCGTCCACCAGGTCCTTGAGATGAAAGGGTTTGGACAGAACCTTTGACTGTTTGACCGTCTCTCCCCCCTGGTCGAGTGCCACCGCCGCGAATCCGGTGATGAACATGACCCGCATATCGGGTGCAATGGAGGATGCGCGCCGCGCCAGTTCAATGCCATCCATTTCCGGCATGACAATATCGGTAAGCAACAGATCAAACTCGCCCGTCGCGATCAGCGGCAGCGCAAGCGTCCCCCGGTCCACCGCGGTAACCGAATATCCAGCGCGTTCCAGCGCGCGGGTCAGAAATCCGCGCATGGAATCATCGTCTTCAGCCAGCAGAATATTGACCATCACCATTCCCGGGCCGCCTGAACCGGATCGTCTCCCATCCTGTCGAACCTTGATCCGGTTCCGGCCGTCCCCCTTTTCACCAATTTAACCGGGACCTTGCCGGGAAATCGTAAAGATCCCATGAACCCCAATCCCGGGCACCGGCGCACTTCGTCACTTCGGCGCTAGGGATTCGGAACCAAGCCCATTATAGTAGTGAAATGCGCCAACAAGACCAGTCTTTCACAACCCCTGCACCGCCGCCGTTCGAGGTTATTTCACCGGAACGCCAGTCCACGCCTTTCGTTTACAACGCGCCGCACAGTGGCACCTACTATCCGCCCGAACTGCTGGCCCGGACCTGCCTGACTCTGCCTGAACTCAGAAGTTCCGAAGACAGTTATGCCGACCGCCTTTTCGCCACCGCCCCAGGCAAGGGTGCGCCCATGCTCCGGGTCAACTATGCCCGCGCCTATGTCGATACCAACCGCGAGCCTACCGAACTTGACGCCCGGATGTTCCACGGCCCGCTGCCGGTGGCGGCAAACCCGCATTCGGAACGGGTCCGGGCGGGACTTGGCCTGATTCCCGGTGTGGTTGCCGGGCGCCAGCATATCTACCGGGAGCGACTACCACCAGCGGACGTCATCACCCGGATCGACCGAGTGTATCGCCCGGTGCACCAGCAACTTCAACAGTTGATGGACACCACTTTTGCCCGTTTTGGCTGCGCAGTTCTGATCGATTGCCATTCCATGCCGTCGGGAATCACCCTTGGCCGGCAAGCTCCGCGCCAGTCCGCCGATATCGTTCTGGGCGATGCCCACGGTCGGAGTTGTGCCCGCGTCGTCGCCGATGTGGCAGCAACAACGCTGCGCCGTCTCGGCTACCAGGTCGCGGTAAACGTGCCCTATGCCGGCGGCTACAATACACATTTCTATGGCCGGCCATCGGCCGGCCGCCACGCCTTGCAGATCGAGATCAATCGCGCGCTCTATATGGATGAGCGCAGCTACGAACTGACCGCGGGCTTTACCCGCCTGTGCGGCGACATGGAACGGCTGATCGATGCGCTGCACGCGATTCCGGTCGGCGCCCTTCACCCACCGACCAGTCAGTCCCCGCTCGCCGCCGAATAGAGGCAAAAAAAAGCCACCCAGACATCTGTCGGAGTGGCCCAAGTTTAGGGAGGAAACGCCCACGGAGGGCATAGCATCGCGCCCTTCAAAAGAGCCCAACACTGCTCTTATATTTAGGTGGATCCGCCGCAAAATCAAGCCCTATTTTTCATTATTTATCAAAGACTTAATAGTATCTCATTGGCAACACTGTGTCATTTTTGCAACGCCTTAAATTCGCCAGCGTCCAGACACACTTAGCCGCTATCGCGGTTTGGGCGGCGTGCGACTCGCCACAACGAACCAGACCAGTGCACCGATCAGGATACCGGCAAGGGTGGCAAACAGCAGAGCATAGACATGTGGCGAGAGGGCAGAATCGCCCGTGGCCGCCACGCCCGCAATCCATCCCAGCAATAGCTGAAGGGCCGCCACCCCGATCATCATGCCCATGTTGACGAAAGTCAGGCCCCGCCCCATCAGCGCCGCCGGCAGAGCCCGACGGGTATAGGCGGCAAGCGCCACCACGATGCCGTTGGCCAGCGCTGACGCGCACAACAGGAGAGTGGAAACCCCGAGCGGCGCGTCCGGCCAAACCGCCAGTCCGGTCAGGGCGGCCGCGTTAACCCCTGCGCCAACCAGGATCAAGCCGCGTTTGGATCGGACCCGGGGTTCGATCGCTCCAAACAGCAGAAGACCCGCAATCGCCGCTACCATCATGAACAGCAGTACCGATCCCCGGGCAGCGGGGCCAAGACCGTGCACATCGGCCAGATAGGGGCCACCCCACAACGTCAGAATGCTGGCCACCGATCCGTAGGCCACCACGTTGAGCGGCATGATCGGATGCAGCGCCCGCAGGCGGACGACGGCAATCACGCCGCCAAGATCACCGGCAAGATCACTGCCCCTGGCCTCGGTGGCCTCGCCCATACCGGGCCGCACCACCAGGGCGGTCAGCACAGCAAAGAGCACCGCCGCGCCCGCAGCAACCAGGAAGACGGTGCGCCAGCCCCAGGCGTCCGCTGCCAGCGCCAGGGGCGCGGTGGCAACAAGCGCCCCGATATATCCAACTCCAAGCTGTATCGACGAAAGCTGGGCGAACCGGCGGGCGGGAAACTCCCGCCCGTAGATCACGTAAGGCCCCATCAGCATGGCAGCACACCCAAAGCCCATGAGCATGCGCCCCAAGACCAGCATGGCAACGTCTTCGGCCTGGGCAAACACCAGACAGCCCGCCACCGTAAACACCGACAGGGTCAGCAGGACCCGGCGCGGCCCCCAGCGGTCCAGCGCGATACCCACCGGCAATTGTGCCAGCGCAAAGATGAAGAAGAACGCTCCGGTCAGACTCCCCAGCGCTTCCGGGCCAAGCTCCAGGTCGCGGGCCAGCTCGGGGGCAATCACACCTGCAGACGCCCGCAGGAACTGGCTTAGCATGTAGGCCGCACTGAGTGTTGCCACGACCCGCATACCCATGGCAAAACTGACGCGGCTCTCAAGCTTTGGCCGAGGGGGTGTCATCGGTCGGGCGAATGTCCTTTGTGTTTTGGTAGAGCGCCGCCTGTCGGGGCCGGCGTGCCCGCATAATGAAAGCCAACTGGGGAGGGAACAAGAGAAATGTCCGGAGTCCTGTCTCTTGGTGATCCGTGGGTGCGTGCCCTGCTGGTGCCATTCTTGTCCAGCGCCGTCGCGGTTATCCTGATCCGCCTGCTGCTTGGAGAGGGCCGGGGTGCGATCCTGTCCAACGCCGGGGTGGGGCTTGGTATTCTGTCGGCGCACTTCGCCATATTCGGTCTGCCCCATTGGCCGGCCGACGGTCTGGTCGAGAAAATGTTCTGGCTGGCCGCCGGCGGGCTGATTCTGGGCGCCGCAGTCGACCGCTTCAACATTCCAATGCCGTTTGGCCTGATCCTGATTCTGGGATGGCCGGTACTGGCGCTGC
Organism: Alphaproteobacteria bacterium; assembly: GCA_003695065.1. GTDB lineage: Bacteria > Pseudomonadota > Alphaproteobacteria > Sphingomonadales > Govanellaceae > J090. The sequence continues at coordinate 931 of RFJA01000268.1, read as the reverse complement.
TGTGGATCATCGAGCCCGATCTCGGCGACCACACAGAGGGCGCTGCCCTGATTCGGCTGGGCGGCCTGATCGTTGGCGGGATCATCGTATATGTCCGTCTCGACCAGGAACAGGACAACGGCCAGAACGCGCCGGTAACCGTCCTGTGGGCCGCTGCCACCCTTGCCGGCATGGCCGCCATTTATGGTCTGCCCAAATCGGCAGAGATCGCCGCCGCCACCGCAGCCGCCATTCTTGGCTATCTGTTATGGAACATTCCGGTCAACCGCTTCCCCATGGGGCACGCCGCAATTCTGCCCGCGGGGACCGTGATTCTGACCCTGTCGGCCGCCTTACTGGTGGTGCGACCGGGGGCCGACCTGGCGCTCCTTTGTCTGGTGGCGTTGTTTTTCGCCAACCGGATTGCCGACACCCTGTTCAAGGGGCACCGGCGCATGACCGCCCTCACTGTGACAGTCGGAGCATTGCCGGCAGTGGCAACAGCACTAGCCGTCGCCTGGCTGTTGCGCTAGGGGCTACTGCCCGTCACCAATGGTAATGACCACCTTACCGGTCGACTTGCGCGCCAGCAGGTATTCGATGGCTTTCTGCCCCTCCTTCAAAGGAAAGGTCTTGCTTATATGGGGCTTGAGGCGGCCTTCCTTCCACCACTCGACCAGTTGGTGGATCGACTCCACCAGGCGATCCCGATTGCGGCTTTTATAGGCGCCCCAGAAAAAGCCGATCACATCCACATTCTTGACCAGGAGGTGATTGGCCGGGATCTGCGGCACTTCGCCACCGGCAAACCCGATGACCAGGATCCGCCCTTCAAAGGCGATTGATCTCAGCGAGGCCTTGAACACATCGCCGCCGACCGGGTCATAAACCACGTCGGCGCCCTTCCCGTCCGTCAGGTCCAGGATGCGACTTCTCAGGTCCTCCTCGCGGT
>RFJA01000267.1 GCA_003695065.1 Alphaproteobacteria bacterium | reverse complement strand
GTCTTGGGGGGTATCGTTAGGGGATAGGTCAGTTGTCGAAGGTCAGTACGATCTTGCCAATGTGATCCGGGCTATCAATGCGCTTGTGGGCATCTACCACCCGTTCGACCGGATAGGTGGAATCGATCACCGGCCTGACCTTTCCGGCTTCGATCAGAGGCCATACCTTTTCCTTGAGGGCGGCGGCGACGCCGGCCTTGAACTCGACCTCCCGGGCGCGCAGCGTCGATCCGGTAAGAACGAGGCGCTTGAGCATCACCGGCAACATGTTGACCTCGACACGAGGCCCTTTGAGGAAGGCGATCTGGACCAGCCGTCCTTCCACGGCCAGGGACCTGATGTTGCGATCGATATAGTCGCCACCCACCATGTCGAGAATCAAGTCTACGCCGCGGCCTTCGGTCTCGCGTGCGATGATCTCGGCAAAGTCCTCCTCCCGGTAGTTGATGGCGAACGCCGCCCCAAGATCACGGCAGCGTGCACATTTCTCTGCGCTGCCGGCGGTTGCGAAAACGGTGGCGCCCAGGGCATGGGCAAGTTGAATGGCGGTGGTACCAATGCCCGAGGTGCCGCCGTGCACCAGAAAACTTTCACCAGGCCGCAGCCGGCCCCGATCGAACACGTTGGACCAGACCGTGAAAAAGGTTTCCGGCAGAGCGGCGGCTTCGACCAGGCTGAGGCCTTTGGGAACCGGCAGGCATTGAGGGGCCGGGGCAAGGCAGTATTCGGCATAACCGCCGCCCGCAACCAGTGCGCAGACCTGGTCGCCGACACCCACATTGGTGACGCCGGCCCCGGCCGCGACGATGGTGCCGGCCACTTCCAGGCCGGGTGTTTGCGGAGCACCGGGCGGCGGCGGGTAATGACCCTCACGCTGGACAACGTCCGGGCGATTGACCCCTGCTGCCGCAACCCGGATCAGGACCTCGCCGCGGCCGGGCCGGGGGACGGAAATCCGCGTCACTCCGAGAACTTCCGGTCCGCCAAACCGGGTGATTTCGACAGCTTTCATTTCGTCAACCAGCAGGCTCGTCATGGTGTGATCTCCGCTTCCTGTGTTCAGGGGTTTTGCATCTTCTCCGCCAAGGCTACTCTTCCTGGAATTGGGTGACCAGTCTCGAATGGAATGGAGATTACCGCGATGGATCTGGAAGACGAAAAACCACGCCGTGCCGGCCCCCTCGATGAGGTGGAGCGCGAGGACCTCGAAAGTTTTTCCCGAGAGGACCTGAAGGACAGAATCGCGCGGCTGGAGAAAGAGATCGCACGGGCCAAAAGTGCGCTCGCCGCCAAGGGCACCCTGCAGTCGGAGGCTGAATCGCTGTTCCGTCGATGATTCGGCCGATAAAAGTTCGATGCGCTAACCTTTTGTTTACGGTGGCGAGATAGGATTGGAGCATGCATTTGTAGTTTTGGTGATCTTCGAGCCACTACTGTTTGATGCCTCCCTGTCGACTTGGGCCATATCCTTTTGATATGGCTCTTCTTTTGAGAGACGCCAAAAAAAGGCCGCCGGTTGGCGGCCTTTGCTGTTGGCGATCAAGACCCGCGTCAGGCCGCGGATTTTGTCTTTGCGTCGCTCTTGCCCTCGATCACTTTGGGCTGTGACCCGGTGCTGATTTCGATTTTGCGCGGTTTCATATGTTCGGGGACTTCGCGCACCAGGTCCACATGGAGCATGCCGTTCTCGAAGGTGGCGCCTTTTACGCGGATCGTGTCGGCCAGCCGGAATCGGCGCTCGAACGCGCGCTGGGCGATGCCGCGATACAGGAAGTTGCGGCCCTCCTCATCCTGCTGGGCCTTGCCCGCGATGGTCAGAACGCCATCCTGCAACGTCACGTCGAGGTCGCTCTCCGAAAAGCCAGCCAGGGCCATCGAGATGCGGTAATTGTCCTCGCCGGATTTTTCAATGTTGTACGGGGGATAGGTGGCTTCGCCCGATCCGTTGCCGGCTACCGTGTCGAATAGCCGATTGATCTGGTCGAAACCGATGGTGGTCCGCAAAAGCGGGGTCAAGTCAATCGAACGCATGGGAATCATCCTCCTGTTTGAGCGATATTCCAATGTTCAAAGTCCGCCCATTGGGGCCGGACCGGGTGTCACCGGGCCCTTCCAAGGCACCCGGCTTGGTTTTGATTTAGGTGCGATCCGCCGTCTGTCAAGAGGTCATGGTTTTGTTAACCGAAAGGCTCTACAATGCGCAACAAGCGAGCATGTGATCCAGTCAACGCGGGGTGTTATGGCGGAATCTTCGGACAACCAGGAACAACATCTCGATGCGCCGTTCATCGAAAAGACCTATGGCGAGGCCATCGGCCTGGTGCATCAGTCCGCCACCTACCTGGAAGGCGCAGGGGCGCTTGCCCGGGAGGAACTCAATGATCAGCTTCGTCCGGTCTTTACCGCCGAGTCGCTGCGTGCGACCACACGGCTGATGCAGGTGGTGTCCTGGCTGCTGACCCAGCGCGCCGTTCTCAACGGCGAAATGACGGCGACAGAGGCGCGCCAGCACAAATATCGACTTGGCGCACGCGCCATCTGCCTTGCCGAACCTTTGGATGGTGCCGAGTTGTTGCCGGACTATTTCAAGGATCTGGCGGAGGCAAGCCGCCGGCTCTATGAGCGGATCGCGCGCCTGGAAGACCGCCTGATGCAAGATGAGGGCGGCAACCCGGTTCACAAGTTGCTCAATCGCCTCGATCCGGGATAGGTCGAACCAGGGTCCACATAAACCAAAGGCGCCCCAAGGGCGCCTTTGTCACCGACCGGTGTTGACTCTCATTTCTTCAAGCCGAAGTTGGCGAAGCGCTTGTTGAACTGGGCCACCCGGCCGCCGCTGTCCATGATCCGTTGCGGTCCCCCGGTCCAGGCGGGATGCGAGCTTGAGTCGATTTCAAGCTTGAGGGTGTCGCCTTCGCTGCCCCAGGTCGAGCGCGTTTCGTAGGTGGTGCCATCGGTCATGACCACCTTGATTTTATGGTAATCGGGATGAATACCTTGCTTCATCGTCGTGCTCCCGCGAAACTTTGAGGCGCCTGTATAGCGGAGGGCTTGACGAAGTGCAAGGCCGAAGACCGCATTTTCCGCCCGTCTGCGGGATTGTTGCGAACGGGGCGGCCTGCTATACCTCCATGAGTCCCAACCACGGGAATTCGCAACCCGAAACAACTCACGAGTGCCTATGGCTGAAGACGCCAGTTCGAGGATGAAGAGGGCGGATGAGCAACCGCGCGCCGCGGTGGGGCGTTTGCGCATGCTGTGGCCCTATCTGCGCCCCTACCGCGGTACCATTGTCGGGGCTCTTGTCGCGCTGATTGTTGCCGCCACGGCCATGCTTGGCATCGGGCAGGCCATTCGCCGCCTCGTCGATATCGGGTTTTCGACGGAAATGCGCGACGTGGTGGACCTATATTTTATCGCGTTGTTCGGGGTCGCCGCGCTTCTGGCCGCGGCAACATTCGCCCGTTTCTACCTGGTCTCCTGGCTGGGTGAACGAGTCGTCGCGGATTTGCGCAAGGCAGTTTACGGTCACGTCATTTCGCTCAGTCCCGAATTTTTCGAGACCACCCGGTCGGGAGAGGTGACCTCCCGTCTGACCACCGATACAACCCTGATTCAATCGGTGGTGGGGTCATCGGCGTCCATTGCGCTCAGAAACCTCCTGCTGCTGATTGGTGGCCTTGTTCTGTTGGTCATTACAAGCCCGGAGCTTACCGCCTATGTGGTGGTCGGGGTGCCTCTGGTGATAACACCGGTGATCTTTTTTGGTCGCAAGGTCCGCCGCCTGTCCCGTGACAGTCAGGACCGCCTTGCCGACGCATCCGCCATGGCGGGCGAGAAAATCAACGCCATCCAGACTGTTCAGGCCTTCACCCAGGAGGCTGGCGAGCGGGCCACCTTCGCCGCTGCCGTCGAGCGCGCCTTCGATACTGCGGTGCGCCGGATCCGGGCGCGGGCGTGGCTGACCGCGATCGTTATTCTGGTTGTCTTCGGCGCCATCGACTTCGTGCTCTGGAAAGGCGCGACGGGGGTCATACACGGCAAGATGTCGGGCGGCGATCTGGCGGCATTCGTTTTCTATGCCGTGGTGGTGGCCGGGGCGGTCGGTGCCTTGAGCGAAGTGTGGGGCGAGTTGCAGCGTGCTGCCGGGGCCACGGAACGCCTGATGGAACTGCTTGCGACCAAACCAACGATCAGGGTACCGGAAAGGCCTGTTCCCCTCCCTGAATCGCCGCGCGGCGAGGTATCGTTTTCGGCGGTCACCTTCCATTACCCGTCACGCCCCGACTGGGCAGCGCTGGATGATTTCTCGCTTGACGTCGGGCGCGGTGAAACGGTGGCTCTGGTGGGCCCGTCGGGAGCCGGCAAGAGCACGGTTTTTCAACTGCTGATGCGCTTCTATGATCCCCAGCAGGGCCGTATCCTGGTTGATGGCATTGATATTGCGTCGGTTGATCCGGTGGCGTTGCGCCGGCGCATCGCGCTGGTTCCGCAGGATACGGTGATTTTTGGTGCAAGCGCCATTGACAATATCCGCTACGGGCGACCGGATGCCAGCGAGGAGGAAGTCTGGGCAGCGGCGCGCGCGGCGGCCGCCGAAGACTTCATTCGGGCGTTGCCGGACGGCGGAAATACCTATCTGGGCGAGCGAGGTACGCGGCTGTCGGGCGGGCAACGCCAGCGCATCGCGATTGCCCGTGCCCTTCTGAAGGATGCGCCTATTCTCTTACTCGACGAGGCCACCAGTGCACTCGATGCGGAAAGTGAAGTACTGGTGCAGCAGGCGCTCGAGCGGCTGATGCAAAACCGAACCACGCTGGTGATTGCGCACCGCCTCGCAACGGTGCTTAAGGCCGACCGGATTGTCGTGATGGATCATGGGCGTATCGTTGCCGAAGGCAAGCACGAGGAATTGGTCGCCGGTGGCGGGCTCTATGC
>RFJA01000266.1 GCA_003695065.1 Alphaproteobacteria bacterium | reverse complement strand
GTCTTGCCGGTACCGGTCTGGGCAATGCCCAGCAGGTCGCGGCCTTCAAGCAGGGCCGGGATGGCCTGGGCCTGAATCGGTGTTGGTGTCGTAATGTTGTCGGCAGCCAGGGCGCGGCAAAGCGGCGCCGAGATGCCGAGATCTTCAAAAGTCTTGGTCACGTAAAAAATACCTTCATGCGCCCGGACCCGGCGCGCGCCCTTCGCGCGCCAAAAAAGAGTCGTGGCGTCAAATTCTGAGTTGTTCTTTTTGCTGTTCCTGGCGCGCCTGGAACAGACGGTTGAATGTCGGGATTATCTCGGGATTGTGACGCACCCCCGGAAAAGGGAGGGCGTTTCGCGCGATCGCGAGAGAATTGATGTGGGCGCACCCTGACGGCAAAGCCCCCATAAGTCAAGTCATATTATTTTCAGGCCGAGGTGCGCGAGGGTGGCTAGGGTCCGGACCCTAGCCCCGCTGATAGGTCCCGACCAGCCGGTTCATGCCAATGATATGAGGTTCGATCCTGGCCAGAAGTTCCGCCATGGTCAGCCCGGGCTCGAGCTTGACATCCCTGTCGAGCGCCAACACCCAGAAGTAATAATGATGGAGCCCATGCCCCTCGGGCGGCATTGGCCCGCCATAGCCCGTGTTGCCGAAATCGTTCTTGCCGGCGGTGAAGTCGGTTGTGCCTTCTGCAAGGGCGTTGACCGACCCGGGAATGTTGTAGAGCACCCAATGGACGAAACCATAGTCACCGCGCGGCGTGACCAGGGGTGCGTCCGGGTCATGACAGATCACCGCAAACGCCCGGGTACCGTCGGGCGCGTTCGACCAGGCGAGCGCGGGGGACACATCCTTCCCTTCGCCCGTGTGCTTCGCCGGTATGGCTCCATGCGCACCAAATGCGCCGCTCGTGACCACCATGTCGGACAACGCGAAACCCATGACACTCTCCTGTGGAAATCTCGGACGACTCGTTCTGGCAGCAGGGTAAAGGGCTGGGACAGGTGGTGCAAGAGGTCGCAGGGTCCTTGCTGCGTTTCCGACGCTGGGCCGGACCCTATCCTTATTCGTCGAGAGCCTATCCGCCGAGGCGATTGGCTGGCCAAGTGCAAGCGCTATGGTTGGTTCAGGGCGCTGTCGGGCGTCACAGGTCGTGCTGGCATGGCCCTACCGATCAACAAGAGGCAAGGGATATAGCCATTGAGGATTGGCGTTGATGTTGGCGGCACCAATACCGATGCCGCGCTGATGGACGGAGCCAAGGTTGTGGCGTCGGTGAAATCGCCCACGACCGAGGATATCGCGACCGGGGTCATTGGTGCGATCCGCAGCGTTCTGAAGGAGGCGCAGCAGGACCCGTCGGTCGTCAGGACCGTGATGATCGGGACCACGCAGTTCACCAACGCGTTCGTGGAGCGCAAACGCCTGTCAGAGGTTGCCGTCCTGCGCCTTGCGTTGCCGGCGACGCAAAGCCTGCCGCCCATGACCGACTGGCCCGAAGCCCTGGTCAACGCCATTGGCCGGAACATTTTCTGGATTGAGGGCGGTTACGAGTTTGATGGCCGGGAGATCATGCCGTTCAACGAGCGCCAGGTTCTCGATGCGGTTCGCAACATCAAGAAGCTGGGTATCCGCGCGGTCGCGGTATCATCCGTGTTTTCCCCGATCAATCCGGAAATGGAGCGCCGGGCACAGGAAATCATTCTGAATGAAATTCCCGACGTGAAGGTGACACTTGCCAGCGACATCGGGCGTATCGGCCTTGTGGAGCGAGAAAACGCGGCGATCATGAATTCCTCCCTTGCCGATCTGTCGGCACGGGTGGTTGGCAGTTTCCGCGAGGCGCTGATCAATCTGGGCATCACGGCGCCATTTTACATTTCCCAAAATGACGGCACACTGATGAGTGCCGACTATGTGGAACGCTATCCGGTGCTGACCTTTGCATCGGGGCCGACCAACAGTATGCGGGGCGCGGCCTACCTTTCCGGTCTGAAGGAAGCGATCGTCGTGGATATTGGCGGGACGACGGCCGATGTGGGTGTGCTGACCCATGGCTTTCCCCGGGAATCCTCCGTCCCGGTGGATATTGGCGGCGTGCGCACCAACTTCCGCATGCCCGACATTCTTGCCGTGGGGCTTGGTGGCGGCAGTATCGTGCGGGATGGCGAGGACCTCACGGTGGGGCCTGATTCGGTTGGTTATCGGCTCATCAGGGAAGGTCTGGCGTTTGGCGGTGACGTCATGACCGCCACCGATATCGCGGTTGCCGCCGGCCATGTCCAGATCGGCGATGTGGCGCGCGTCAAGCGTCTGGTGCCGGACCGCGTGGTTGACGCGGCGCTCGATATTATCCACCGCACCGTCGAAGATGCGGTGGACCGCATGAAAACCAGCGTGGAGGATGTGCCTGTTGTGTTGGTGGGCGGAGGGTCGATCCTGATTAACCGGGACCTCAGGGGGGCGTCCGAAATCCATGTCCCGGCCCGTTCCGCCGAGGCCAACGCCATTGGTGCCGCCATTGCCCAGGTTGGCGGCGAGACCGACCGGGTGTTCCGCTATGCCGAGCAGGGACGGGATGCGGCGCTTGCCAGTGCCATGCGCGAGGCCGAGGAAAAAGCGGTTTCGGCGGGCGGTGATCCCGAAACCTTCAAGGTCATCGATGTTGAAGAACTTCCCCTTTCCTATGGGCCCGGGGACGCGGTGCGCGTCCGGGTCAAGGTAGTGAGCGATCTGGTGCAATGAGCGATACAGCGGAGTCACAGCAATCCATGGTGAACAGTGGCCGCCTGACCTTGAGGCAGGAAGATCTGCAGGATTTTGTCCGCGGCGCTGCCTTCCTCGGTACCGGCGGCGGAGGTGACCCTTATGTGGGACGGCTGATTCTGCAGCAGGAAATGGCAAAGGGGGCAGAAGTCCGCATTCTGCCGCTTGCCGACCTTGCCGATGATGCCTTGGTGGTGCCGGTGGCCATGATGGGTGCGCCCACGGTGATGACCGAAAAAGTGCCAAGTATCGAGGCGCTGCAGCGGGCGCTCGACGAAGTTGCACGGGGTGCCGGGCGCAAGGTCGATGCCCTGATTCCGCTGGAGATCGGCGGTATCAATTCGACCATGCCGCTGGTGGTGGGCGCGCGCGGCCGCCTTCCCGTGGTCAACGCCGACGGCATGGGGCGCGCCTTCCCGGAAATTCAGATGGTGACGTTCGGGGTCTATGGCTGTCCCATATCGCCGGTTGTGGTCGCGAACGAACTTGGTGACGTGGTGACCGTGCGGGCGGTCAACAACAAACAGGGGGAAGACCTTGCCCGGTCAGTGGTGGTGCGTATGGGGGGCGCGGCCCATATCGCGCTTTATCCCATGACCGGTGCCGACGTCAAGGCGACCGCGATTCCCGATACATTGACCCTGGCGCTTGACATCGGGCGGATTATCCGCACGGCTCGTGCCGAGCGTAAAAGGCCGGAAGTGGCCTTGTGCGATCACGTTTCACGGCTTCCGGTTCCCCGAACGGTCAAGGTGCTGTTCGACGGCAAAATCGTCGATGTTCGTCGGGAGACCAAGGGTGGATTTAATGTGGGAAGCGTTTCCTTGGACGGGATTGCCGACTGGCAGGGTGTGTTCAAGGTGGAGTTCCAGAACGAAAATCTGATTGCCTATCACGACGGCGCCGTTCGCGCGATGGTGCCGGATCTGATCACGCTCGTCGACCGGGAGACTGGCGAACCCATCACCACGGAATGTCTGAAATACGGTCAGCGGGTCAAGGTCATCGGCTTGAGCGTCCCGCCGATCATGCGCACGCCGGAGGCGTTGGCGACTTTCGGGCCGCGTGCGTTCCGGCTGGACCATGATTACGTGCCGCTGGAAGAAATAAGATAGAACGGATCGGGGTATGAGCGATCTTGGCGATCTGGAAGAGCTGACAAAGGACTATTCGCTGGAGCCCGTACCCGACGATCACGCGGTCAGCGGGATCCGGATCGCGCTGATTGTCATCGGTTTTGCGATCACCCTGCCGGTGTTGTTGGCCGGCTCGCGCATCGGCCTTGCCATGGGACTGGAGCGCGCCGTGCAATCCTTTTTGATTGGGGGCGGTGTTCTGGCCTTTGTGGGATGCATCACCGCCTATATCGGCGCCCGGACGCGGTTGTCCACCTACATGATTACCCAGTTCTCGTTCGGGACAGGGGGGGCGCGGGTCATCAATCTGCTGATCGCCATTACCCTCTTTGGTTGGTACGGGGTAACAGCCTATCTCTTTGGCAAGGCCTGCCAGGGCGCCATATTCGATATTTACGGGGTAAGCTGGCCCGAGACGCCCTTCACCGTACTTGGTAGCCTGTTGATGGTTCTGACCACGGTCTGGGGCTTCAAGGCGCTGGACAAGCTGGCGCTGGTGGCGGTGCCGCTGATGGTCGCGTTTCTGATCGCCGTGGTCTGGTATTCCCTTCAGGCGGCCAGTTGGGAGGCCATCCTCGGCAGAGCCGGCGGTGATATGACCGAGGGCGTGGCGACCTCGCTTGTGGTTGGCAGTTATATCGTCGGGGCCATCCTGTTGCCCGATCTTTGCCGTTACGCCCGCTACGCGCGCGATGGCGTGATTGCTGCCTTTATCTCTCTTGGAATCGCGTTCCCCGGCATATTTCTTGTAGCGACTATTCCGAGCCTTGCCACCGGGCAGAATGATCTGGTGGTGATCATGATGGGGTTGGGGCTGGGCGTGCCGGCGCTGGCCATGATCATCTTCGCTACCTGGACCAGCAACGCCAACAATCTGTATTCCACCTCGCTGACCCTGGCGACGGTTCTTCCGCGTATTGCGAAATGGAAAATCACCATTGCGGCGGGGCTGATGGGCACGGTCCTCGCTGCCTTGGGGGTGATGGACTATTTCGTCGACTTCCTCTTGTTCCTGGGGATTTGCATACCGCCTATCGCCGGAATTTACATTGCCGATTTCTTCTTTCTGCGCCGCAGGTGCTATGACGTCGCGGCCTTGCAGCGCGAGCGCGGGGTGAACAGGACAGCGTTTGCCGTTTGGCTTTTTGCTTCTGCAGTGGGTTATGCGTCGGCGCATGGCGTGATTCAGGGGACGAGTATCCCTGCATGCGATTCCATGATTGTGGCGTTTTTACTCTATCTTGGATGGAAAAAGATCGGAATGCGGGTCCGATCCGGTCGAGTGGTTGGCGCCTAGGGAACAAAGGGGGACGTTTACATCCGAGGTTGGTTACGTTCAAGCCGCTAACGCTGCGCCTGTGCCGGGTAAATGAAGGTGACAATCAAGTCCGATGACAGGAGCCGTTGTTTCTTTATCGGCATCAATACCATCGGTTTGGAGGCCAAAACCCAAGGAAAAAAGTCGGGCCATACGCCGGCCGGGCCGGGATCCTGCGCTCGCCCCGGTCCCGCCGACGGCGATCTGCCAACGGCCCTGTATCTGGGGCGTCGAAGTCGGGCATGGGTTCCGATCCTGTGCTCCAACGGAGGGCTGACGGGTGTCCAGCCCTCCTGCACTCTGAAGCCGCGGCCAAAACACTGGCCGCGGTTTTTTTATCACGGCGCGTCGCCCCTCCCGTGGTCCGGCGGGTTTTGGCGCCGGCGCTGTCCTGACCCTTCGACGATTTGATGATTAGCAGATATACTGACCTTGAGGGTGATTGTTGTGTGGAGGCCATGCCCGAATTCAAAAAGAACGCGAGGGGCGGACCGCGCGAAGATTGACTTGCGGGCCAGGTGGGACTGTGAACGTTAAGGATAATAAATTTACCGGACCCGATTTCGGTGTCGACCTTATTGATCGCCTGTCAAGAATGGACAGGGTTGACCGCGGTCGACATATCGCCCTGGTTCTGGTGCACGGCCCTGCCGGGTATGGAAAGACCAGCCTGTTATTGCAATGGTGCCGGCGCCAGGAACAGGAAGGCGTTCGCGTCATATGGCTGTCGCTAGACGAAGGGGACCGTCAATCCTCCCAGTTTCTGGAGCGTTTTGCGGCCGCTACGGGCGAGACGAGCCACTACAGCGATATTGGAGCGGGGAGCGGGCCGCAGGCCTCCGGCCGGGCCTTTGTCGGCATGCTGGCAACACGGTTGGCTCGCGATGGCGGGCGGTTCGTCATCGTTCTCGATGATTACCATCGGGCCCAGTCCGTTGAAACGGATGAAATCCTCAATCTTCTGGTGGAAAAGCTGCCGGTCAATGTTCGTCTTGCGATTGCCAGCCGCACCCCGCCCCCGGTTCCGTTGGCAGCGTTTCGGGCACGCGGGCAGCTTTGCGAGTTCAAGGCCGCCGATCTTTCCTTCAGTCTTGAAGAGGCCCGCCAACTGTTTGGCGACCGGTTGGGACAGGCGGCCCTTGCGGCCCTCCACG
>RFJA01000265.1 GCA_003695065.1 Alphaproteobacteria bacterium | reverse complement strand
TACGCCGAGCTGGCGCGGGGCTATCTCACCGAATATCTGGAATTGCTGGCCGAGGAGGCGGATTAACACCAGTCCCGCGATTTCGTCGCCCTCCTGCTTTCTGGCCCCTGCAGCCTAGCGCCCCACCGGGCTGCACCAGGCCAATCCGGTTGGTTGCGGCCAACTATATGTTATAATATAACCACCTCTCCCAGGCCGGGCAGGTGAACCCCTTGATCAAGACTCCGTACCGATTGAGCCGACTCCTCCCTGCGGCAGTGCTTTGTGTCGCGCTGATCCACACCGCTGCGCGGGCGGCGGAGGCGGCGCCCCTGAAGGTGGCCGCAAGTATTCTGCCGCTCCACGGGCTGGTCGCCAATCTGGTCGACGAAGCGGCCCTGCTGGACCCGCTATTGCCGCCCACCGCCTCGCCCCATCACTATGCCCTGCGCCCCTCACAAGCGCGGCACTTGCGTCAGGCCACGGTGATTTTCTGGTTTGGACCGACTCTGGAAAGTGTTCTTGCGCGCCCCCTTGCGGCACTGCCACAGGGGACGCGGGTAATATCCCTTCTATCCCCAGTGGAGGACGGGATTCAGGACCCCCATGTCTGGCTCGATCCGGTCAAGGCCAAGGTGATGGTCGAGCGCATCAGCGCCACGCTGTCAGAGCTCGATCCGGCACGGGCCGGGGAATACCGACGCCGGGCAACAGAGCTGCTCAGACGTCTCGATTCTCTGACTGCCGAACTTGACGCGGCGTTCGCGCCGGTGCGCGATGAACCATTTGTAACCGCGCATGCCGCCTATGCCCATCTGGAACACCGTTTCGGACTTCGGGCGCTGGGTGCCCTGACCCGCGGCACCGATCACGCCCCGGGCGCGCGTCAGCTTGGTCGGATGCGCCAGGCGATGGAGAGGACGAACGCACGCTGCCTGTTTGCCGAGCCCCAGTACCAGCCGCAGAGCCTTCTGATTCTTGCGAGCGAAACGGCCGCACGCGTGGTGGTGGTTGACCCATTGGGGAGCGCGATCCAGCCCGGTCCGGACGCGTATTTTGTGCTGATGCGCCAGCTCGCCGCGCGAATGATCTCTTGTCTTGGGCGCCCGACACCCTAGATTGAGAGAAGTGACAGCCTGCAACCAAGGAGCCTCCGATGAGACGCCTGATCCCGGTGCTCTTCCTAGTCCTGTTCGCGACCCCCGCCCACGCCCGATGGTCGCTTGACACGGAAATCTCCCATCTCAGTTTCGGATCGATCAAGAAGGGCGATATTGGTGAAGTTCATCACTTCACCGAAATGCAGGGTGCCATTGGAGCGGATGGAAAGGCGTCCCTCACCATCGCTCTGGATTCGGTTGAAACCTGGATCGATATTCGCAACGAACGGATGCGCGAGTTTCTGTTCGAGACGGCCAGATTTCCCACGGCCACGATCACCGCAACCCTGGACATGGCGGCGCTTGAGGGGTTGAAGGTGGGTGAGGTGTTGAATCTCGAAGTACCGGTAACGCTCGCCCTGCATGGCCAGAGCTCGGCCGTTGACACCTCGCTGACCGTGGCGCGACTCGGACCCGACCGGGTCCTGGTGGTGTCGCGTGAACTGGTCATGATCGACGCCAGCGATTTCGGATATGAAGACGGCATTGAGAAGCTCATGGACCTGGCCGACCTGCCGTCGATCAGCGCGGCGGTTCCCGTGTCCTTTGTATTGATGTTCACACGCGACTCGCAATAAGCGCGAAACAACATCGAAAGATAACCTTTTTGGCGGGCGGGGCTTGCACTCCCCCCGGGGGGTGAGGTTATAAGCGGGGCGACAATGAAAACCCCACGCAACACAACCTTTCGGTTCTGACCCTCATGATTCGGATTCTCTCCGCCGCCATCACTATCTTTGCCATCGCCCTGTTCACCCAAGCCGCCACGGCGCAGGAAACACCCTCCGGGAGCTCAACGAACACCGTTGACCCGGCAGTTGCGAGATTGCTGGAGAAGGCTGCCGCACGGGGCGACGGGGCGCTGGAGACCGTGACGTCGATCGCCATCGAGGCCGATCCCGACAATGCCGAGGCGATCCGGGCACTGGCGCAGTCCCTGGCGTCGAAAACCGTTGAGGCTCCAGCGGTTGCCAACGTGGCGGCCGGTCCGGCGCCTGATGACGTCGGTGAGACCGCATCCACCGTAGAGCCAACCGGATCGTTCTGGACCTTTAGCGGTTGGGATGGTGAAGTGGAACTGAGCGCCAATCGGTACACCGGCAACACCGATCAGATGGGCCTTGGATTAGGCGTGGCAGCGGCAAAGGACGTGGAGCGCTGGAAGCATGAACTCAGAGGGCTGGTCGAGTTTGAAGAGAACGACGACGAGACCACCAAGCAACGGTTCCTTGCCGGTTATGACCTCAACTACACATTTAACCACCGGCTCTATGTCTTTGGCAATCTTCTGTATGAGGATGATCGCTTTGGCGGTTATGATTACCGTTTTTCCGAGACCGTGGGTCTCGGCTACAAGGTGATCGAAAACGATTCGTTCGGCTGGAACGTCGAGGCCGGTCCCGGCGCCCGCCACACCAACGTGGAAAACGGCGGGCTGGAGACGGAGTTTGTCGGACTGCTGGGCAGCAAGTTTCACTGGCAGATCAACGAACGTTCCGTGGTCACCCACAATTACGCCATGTTCATCGGCTCTGACCGCACCACCATCGACACGACGGCCGCACTCAAGCTCAAAATTAATGGCGCACTTTCGGCACGCTTTTCCTATAATTACCGATACGACAGCAACGTGCCGTTTGACACGAAGAAGACCGACACGGCGACCAAAGCGGCACTGGTGTATGATTTCTAGGGGGGCCACGCCGCTCCGGGGAGCAGAAATTTGGCCATGAACCTGCCGCCCATAACCCTGGGCAAGATCGTCAAGATCATTCTCATATCATTGGTGGTCGGGTTCATCATGACCACTATCGGGGTGGGGCCGGACACCGTTTGGCGCTGGGTCATTGATGCGGTCGATGCCATTGTGCGTCTGGCCCGACACATCCTGACCGACGGTCTCGAATATATTCTGGTGGGTGCCGCCGTGGTGGTGCCCGTCTATGTGATCGTCTACGTCACAAGACTGCTCAGAAAGAGACCCTAGCGCAGCCCCGCGGCCGCCAGTTCTCGGTCCGTTTATCGCCCGGGCGAGGCGGCGCGCGCCCGGCGCCAAACTTTACCGGCATCGATGGACGGTCGCGCACAACCGGCGTTCGAAACAGGCAGAAAAGCCGTTGGCCACTCGGGTCCGCTTATAATCCTGTTGGTCTTCGTTATTAAATGATATATGTTCATATTGTTATAACATTCGAGGGCAAAACGAGCCCGTCGACAAGGAGGACGATATGAGCATACTGAGACGATTATCGGTCGCAACTCTCTGCCTGCTGACAACCATGGTCAGCGTCGGTCTGGCAGAGACGCTTGATCCCAACAAGCCCGAGGACGCTTTGACGATCAGCCGCAAAATCGCCTGTTCAACGGTCGATGGCGAAACCGCGGTCTTCTGGTGGTTTGGGCGCGCATATTCGCGCCGTCAGGGCGAAGCGGACCGCTATCTCTTTGATGTCGAGGGCATGAATATTCGCGCCTGCGTTACCGCCGAAGACGGCAAGGGCTTCAATCTCGTGTCGCGCGAAATCCTCCTTTACAAGGACCCCAAGACCGGCAAGGTCCTGAAAACCTGGGACAATCCCTGGACCGGTGAAACCGTCGAGGTCCTGCACGTGGCCAATGATCCGGTGAATGGAAAGTTCCGGGCAAAAACCCGCGATGGCTCGGATTATCGGTGGACAGGATTCATCAGCGGCGATAGCTGGTGGCAAACGACGACGGTGCCGCTCTTCTATCACAATCCCCTGGGCTCCGAATACCAGAAGGAAATCGGCGGGGTCTATCACGCGACGGAAATGTTCAACTTCATGGGCGAGACGGCATCACTTCTCGATCCGGAAACCACCAGGGCCGAGCGGGTTCAGGTCGGATGGGTGCGCGTGTCCGACTGGCTACCCTGGATGAACATGTCAGGACGCGAAGGTGTCATCTATATGCACTCCGCGGGTCGCCGGCTTGACTCTTTCGAGCAGTTGTCGGACCTGATGAAACAGGAGATCAAAGCGCATTATCCGGAATATGCGTCTCCGCCACCGCTGGACGACGGTCGCCCGAACATGACGAGCTGGAAATATTATGACGCCGTGAAGAAGGGGATCATCGCGCCACCCAAAAGGTAGTCACTCCCCTAGAAGCGTCAGGATTACGATGAATCAGACCCGGAATTCTTGTTTCAGAATTCCGGGTTTCTTTTTTCGAATTCGGCCCAGTTGGTCGTGACTTTTTCCTCATCGATCAGGGTGCGCTGCAAGAGCCGGCCAGCCTTGTACCAGTGCCAAACTCGATGCCGATATTTTCCGCAATCGCTGATCTGGATCATCTCATAAAGGTAGGTTTCCGGCTCGCCCTTGCGCACCCAGTTGAGCATTGTGGTCCGCTTGAAATCGTCCAGTGGCACGTCGGCCGCCCACCCGGTGATCAGATCATTGTCCCAGAAGATTCTGCCGTCCTTGACCCGTGCGGGGAAGTCGCGAACTTCGCGCCGGCCATCCGCCCAGCGATAATGATTGGTTTGATGGTAAGGATATGGCCCACTATCCGGAAAGCGGCAGATCAATCTGGAGCGGTGCTCGTCGACCATCTTGCCCAGCGCATCGTAGTACCGATACACACCCTCCCAGACACCCTCGTGACGTGCGAGCAACGGCATCAATGATCGCAAATCCACGGACTCGTTCGACATTAATCTTACTCCTTGCAAATTGAACCTGTCCCGAACGCACCGCCTGCGTTAGCAAAAGGAGCGGCGCCGATTCCGGCTGAGATCGATCATCCAGGGAACTTGAAGCAATAAAACACAATAAAGCTGTTTATTACCGTACTCAATTGTTATATGTTCATATCGTTATAACATTATTAGCACAGCGAATGGCTGTATAAAAGGAGGACGAGATGACCAAATCGAGATGGCTCTCTGGCGCGGCTTTGGGAGTGGTGGCCGTCGGGGCCATGGCGCCACAAATCACAGGAGCGCAAGAGCAGAAGCAGGCCGCTTCGTTTCTGGAAGAAATCGTTATTACGGCCCGTAAAACCGAGGAGTCGCTTCAGGAAGCCCCCATCTCCGTGACGGCGTTCACCGCCGAGCAGTTGCGTGAGCGTGGTATCGGCGATGTGGACGATGTTGCCCGCTTCACGCCGGGCCTCAGTTTTTCCCAGGCTTTCGGCCGATCTTCGGACCGCCCCGTGATTCGCGGCAACTCGAATGTTCTCGCGAACGTGCAATTCGGCGTCGAGTCGGGCACCGCTTATTTTGTTGACGGCATTTATTATCCGACCACCATTCAGTCGCTCGACTTCAATCTGATAGAGCGGGTGGAGGTGATCAAAGGCCCGCAAAGCGCCCTGTACGGCCGCAACACCTATGCCGGCGCCATCAATTTTGTAACCATCGATCCCAGTGAAGAGTTTCGCGCGACCATCCGTGGTCATGCCGCCGAAGGCGATGAATATGAAATTTCCGGTACCGTCGGGGGCCCGATCGTTCCCGGTGTACTGGGCGCTGTGATCTCGGCGCGTTCCTACGAATATGGAGGTCAGTACCGCAACGAAATCACAGGGGACAAGGTGGGCCAGGAAGAATCCTGGAACATCAACAGTGTCGTTTCCTTCACGCCAAGCTCGAATTTCAATGCAAAGCTGCGCCTGGGTTATCAGCGCGACAACGACGGCCCCCTTGCTCTTTTCCTGCAAGGCTCGGCAGAGAACAACTGCCTTCCCGGTTTCCGGTCGAATCGCTACCGCGCGGGCGGCACGCTGAATGCCACGCCCGGCGGCCAGAATACGAACCAGTATTTCTGCGGCGTCATCAAGCCGGCCCCGGTTCGGCTGAACACGGATCCGGGCCTCAATGGCGAGCCGGACGGCACCGCGTTTGACGGTATTGAACGGGAGATATTCACCCTTGGATTCATTGCCCAGTGGGAGATCTCGGACCAGATCACGATCACGTCCCAGACCGGCTATCGCGACGAAACCGAAAAGTTCGGTACCGATAGCGATCATTCCGACGCAAACCTCATCTTCGGCCCGCCGGGACAAACGGAAGCGCTGTTTGCCAACACCAACCGCGATGATATCGAGGACTGGTCGCAGGAAATAAGACTCGAATGGGCGCCCAGCGACCGGCTTCGGTTTCTGGTCGGCGGTTTTTATTACGATCAGGAAATCGAGGGACGCGACATCACCTTTCAAAGTGGAGAGGAAGGAGTCCCGTTTGGAACCAACGGCACCGACCGCTCCACGGTTGAGAACATCGCCGTATTTGGTCTTGCCGAGATCGGACTCACTGATCGTCTGAGCGTCACCGGCGAGGTGCGCTGGATGGAAGAGACAAAGAGTCTGCTGCAGTTCGGCGCAGGCGACGTGATTGTCTTCGATGAAGAAAATACCGAGGATTACGTCACACCCCGCGTCACGGTCGACTATCAGGCAGCAGAAGACCTTCTCCTTTACTTTGTCTATGCTGAAGGCGTTAAACCCGGCGGCTTCAATGGCGTGAACGGCCTTTCCGTCAACGCCACAACCTACGGCCCCGAAACCGCCGACAGTTTCGAGGCTGGTTTCAAATCATCCTTTCTGGACGGCAGACTCATCGCCAATGTGTCCGGCTACTATATCGATGCGACGGACGTCCAGTTAACGACAGCCATACCACCCATGATGGGAGGCGGCGCAGTGACGTCGGTCGCAACCAACCAAGGCCAGGGTGAAGTTCTGGGCGCCGAGATCGAGCTGTTCTTTACGCCCAACGAGAACTGGTCCTTTACCGCAGGTTACGCCTGGACCCGGCCGGAATTTACAGCCGGTTGCGATGCCGACCAGTTCATTCTTTTGAGCGGCGGTCTCGCTTTCGACGGCACGCCCTCCCCGGAATGTGACATTTCGGGCAATCGCTACCCCCTTACGTCAGAGCATCAGGCGAATTTCAGCGCAACCTATACGCGCCCGATTTCGGATGGTCTGGAGCTGTTCATCACCAGCGATGCGACCTATGAATCGTCCAAATTTGTCCAAGTGCACAATCGGGCGAAAACGGGTGATGCCTTCCTTCTGGGCGCCAAAATCGGCGTCCGTGGCGAGCGCTGGCAGGTTAACGTCTTTGGCCGAAATCTGACCGATGAAGACTCGATCGTGCTTGCGACACGATGGTTCGATCTTCGCTACGGTTTCGGACCGAACGTTCCTGCCATCCTGGCCGATGGTGGTGCGCTTGGAGGACCTGGCGCCGTCTCCTTCGGTCTGCCCCGCGGCTTCTTTGGAACGCTGCGCC
Source organism: Alphaproteobacteria bacterium (assembly GCA_003695065.1). Lineage (GTDB taxonomy): Bacteria > Pseudomonadota > Alphaproteobacteria > Sphingomonadales > Govanellaceae > J090. Next base: position 444 of record RFJA01000265.1, on the reverse strand, counting down.
GGCCACGCCAGGTTGGCATCGAATTCTCCTACAACTTCTGATTTTTCTCCCCGCCTCCTAGGCCCGGATTATTCCGGGCCTTTTTTCTTTAGGGAGTGCATAAGACATGAAACGCTCAGGTCTTTTGTGGATGATCCTTCTGGTCGCCTCCACCGCAATGGCGAGCGCACAACCCGCAGCGCCCGACCAACAGGATCACAAAGCCGTCCCGGTTTTTGTGGACTGGCTATCAGGGCGTTACGACAACGAGTTGCAGACCTTCTGGGCCGCGCAAGCCGACGCGCGCGGGTCAGCACGTTACCGTCGTTTGCACGCGATCTACCGGCCGGTTTCGATACCCGAATCAGGAGATCACGCTCTAATCGTTGAGCAGTACTGGGACAACGACCGGTCGGAGGTTCATCGGCACGCGGTTTATCTTGTTTCACCGGCTGACGGTGAAGG
>RFJA01000264.1 GCA_003695065.1 Alphaproteobacteria bacterium | reverse complement strand
TGGAGGTTGCCGCCGACCTGTTCGGCAGTCGCGGCTATGCGCGCACGTCCATCCGCGATATCGCGGCTGCCGTTGGCATGCTTCCCGGCTCGATCTACTACCATTTCCGATCGAAGGAGGAACTGCTGCTGGCGGTTCATGCCGAGGGTGTGCGGCTGATCATGAACGCCGTAAACAACGCTCTTAGGGAAGCGCCGGACGATCCGTGGGCCCGGCTCGAAGCGGCGGCGCGCGCGCATCTCAAGGGCCTGTTGACCGGCGGCAAGTTTTCCATGGTGGTGACGCCCGAATTTTCCCGCCAGGTGGAAGAGCCGCTGCGCGCCCAGCTCATTGACGAGCGCAATCGGTATGAACAGATTTTCCGCGACCTCATTGCCGCACTTCCACTGCCTGACGGCGTAAGTCCGTCCATTCTGCGGCTCAGCCTGCTGGGCAGCCTCAACTGGGTGCCCAACTGGTACCGCGAGAACGGCGAAGATCCGGACTCGATCGCTACCAAGATCATCGACATGCTGCGTCGTCCGCTGGACCCGGACATGACCGGCGCGCTATGAACCCGGGAGCCGAAGGGCGCGTAGCCTGAGAGCGTTCGCGATCACGCTCACGGAACTGAGCGACATGGCCGCCGCCGCAATCATCGGGCTGAGCAGAATACCGAACACGGGATAGAGGATGCCGGCAGCAACGGGCACGCCCGCCGCGTTGTAGGCAAACGCGAAAAACAGATTCTGGCGGATATTGCGCATCACCGCCTCCGACAGGTCCCGGGCGCGGACGATGCCCATGAGATCCCCTTTCAACAGGGTGACGCCGGCACTTTCAATGGCCACATCGGTCCCCGTGCCCATGGCAATGCCCACATCAGCGGCCGCCAGCGCCGGTGCGTCATTGACTCCGTCGCCCGCCATGGCAACGACCCGGCCCCGGGCGCGCAGTCGCTCCACGATCCGGGCCTTGTCTTCGGGCAAAACTTCCGCCTCCACCGCGTCGATAGCGAGCTGTTCCGCCACCGCCGCAGCCGTGCGCGCGTTATCCCCGGTCAGCATGACCACCCGGAGGCCCTTCTGGCGGAGCGCCTCAAGCGCCGCCGGTGTCGTCGCCTTGATCGGGTCAGCAATGGAGATAAGCCCGGCGATGGCGCCATCGACCGCCAGGTAGACCACCGTCGCCTCCCGGTCACGCAGATCGTCGGCGCGCCGGCAGACATCTTCGGGAACCGGGACTCCGAGCTCTTCCAACAAAGAAGCGTTGCCCAGCGCAACGGCTTGGCCCTCCACCGAGCCCGTGACGCCCTTGCCGGTGCACGAGTCAAAATCCTCGGCCTTCTTGAGCCTCAGGTCACGGTCTTTCGCGGCCGCGACAATGGCACTGGCAAGGGGGTGCTCGCTGCCCCGTTCCAGACTGGCGGCGAGCGTGAGCAGATGGTCCTCGCTCATCTCGCCCACCGCTACGATTCCGGTCACCTCGGGTCTGCCCTCGGTCAGTGTCCCGGTCTTGTCGATCACCAGGGTGTCGACCTTCTCGAGCCGCTCCAGTGCCTCCGCACTCCTGACCAGCACGCCGGCCTCGGCGCCGCGACCAACTCCGACCATGATCGACATGGGCGTTGCCAGGCCGAGAGCACAGGGGCAGGCGATGATCAGAACCGACACGGCGGCGACAAGACCGTGCCCCATGGCGGGGGCAGGGCCGATCAGCGCCCAGACCACAAAGGAACCCGCTGCCACCGCCATTACGACCGGGACGAAGTAACCCGCCACCACGTCCGCAAGGCGCTGGATCGGAGCCCGGCTGCGCTGGGCGTTCGCCACCATCTGCACGATCTGGGCAAGCATGGTATCGCGGCCCACATGTCGGGCTTCCATGGTGAAACCGCCCGACTGGTTGATGGTGGCGCCGATGACCTGTGACCCGGGTTCCTTGGTCACGGGCATCGACTCCCCGGTGACCATGGACTCGTCCACGCTGCTGCGCCCGTCCACCACCACGCCATCCACCGGCACCTTGTCACCGGGGCGTACGAGCAATCGGTCGCCTGGCTGAACCAGGTCCAGGGAGACCTCCTCTACCGTTCCGTCGTCACAGAGGCGCCGGGCGGTCCGGGGCGCGAGATCGAGAAGCGCCCGGATGGCCCCGCCGGTGCGCTCCCGCGCCTGCAACTCCAGGACCTGGCCCAGCAACACCAGTACCGTGATCACCGCAGCCGCCTCGAAATAGACGGCAACCGCGCCGCTCTCATCCCGGAATGCCTCGGGAAAGATATCGGGTGCGAGGGTCGCGATCATGCTGTAGCTCCAGGCTACGCCTGTTCCCATGGCGATCAGCGTGAACATGTTGAGCTGGCGCGTCATCAATGATCGCCACCCCCGCACGAAGAACGGCCAGCCCGCCCAAAGCACCACGGGGGTTGCCAGCACCATCTGAATCCAGTTGGAGAGCGTCGCGGAAATCAGCCGCGAAAAGTCGATCAGGTGTCCGCCCATTTCGAGAACCAGAACTGGCAGGGCAAGGCCAAGACCGATCCAGAACCGGCGCGTCATGTCCACCAGTTCCGCATTGGGACCGGTGTCGGCGGCCACCGTTTCCGGCTCCAGCGCCATGCCACAGATCGGGCACGACCCTGGGCCGACCTGGCGCACCTCGGGATGCATGGGGCAGGTATAAATCGTCCCGGGCGGAGCCTCGGATTCCGGGGCGCCCTGTCCACGCAGGTAATGGTCTGGATCCGCCGTGAACTTCTCGCGACACCGGGCAGAGCAAAAATAATAGGTCGTCCCGCCATGAATCGCGCGATGAGTCGCGCTGCCCGGATCCACCGCCATCCCGCAGACCGGATCGGTCACCGTTTTGTCTGCGGCGTCCCCGACCGCACAACATGTGCGATGATCAACCATGAACCCTCCACCAATACAGGTTGGTTTTAGCCTTGCACCATATACCCCCTGCGGGTATATTGCAACCATGCAGGAGACAACCAGGAAAAACGTGCGGGCGCGGCTCAACCGGATCGAGGGCCAGATCCGCGGCATCGCAGGGATGGTGGACGCGGACCGTTACTGTATTGATGTGATCACCCAGATCCGGGCGGTGCGAGCGGCACTCAAGGGGGTCGAAAATGAAGTGCTCAAGGATCACATGGGCCATTGCGTCGAACACGCCATCACCAGCGGTGACCGCAATGAGCAGCGCCAGAAGATGAAAGAACTTCTGGACCTTTTGAAGCAACTCTAGGGTCGCGTTTGAAAAACCGCGCTGCGTTTGTCGCGGCGCGTCGCCGCCAAGTCATACGAGATTAACTTTTTTCTGCTTTTCTCGGCATGTTATAGCTTTCCCCGGCCCTAATCAGTTGCGAGGCGGTTGTAATGCACCGAAATTGCGCGCCGTGCCACGCGCACCGTCCCGATGAATCCTGGCATCGACCGACCGAACCGTTTGCTGGGCGGGGGGCGCAGTGACGGCGATTTTCGTCCCGGATGCCCATGCGCGCGCCAGTATTGCCGCAATCCGCTCGCTTGGGCGGGCGGGATACACGGTCCACGCCGGGTCGGAGCATCCCGACGCACTGGGCCTCAAATCCCGCTTTGCCAACCACGCTACGCTCCACCCCGCCTATCACGACACGCAGTTCATTACGTGGATGCGCGCCTACGTGGCACGGCATGGAATTCGTATGATCGTCCCGTCGGCCGGGGTTCTCCGCGCCCTTGAACCGGTATTCGAGGAGTTCTCACATTTGCTTCCGGTAACCTCCGACCGGGAGGTCCTTTATGGCTGCCTGAGCAAATGTACGGTGGTGCGCCGGTTCCAGGACGCCGATCCGGCGCTCGGCCTGATGGACCATCATCCGGCATCCGTGGTGGTTGATCTGGATCAGCCGGTTGGAGCGGACCAGTTGCCGCCGTCCGAGACCGGCTATTTCATCAAGGCGGAAGGACACCGCGGGGCCGGCCCCGGC
>RFJA01000263.1 GCA_003695065.1 Alphaproteobacteria bacterium | reverse complement strand
TTTGTTGGTGCCGAAGTGCTGTTCGCAGATGTGGACCCGGACACCGGCCTGATGGGCCCCGATGAACTGGAAGCGGCCCTGATACGAGCCGAAGATGAGGGTGTAAATCCCGCCGCCGTTTATCCGGTGGCCCTGACGGGCCAGCGGGCCGACCCGATCGCAATCCGCGACATTGCCGAGAGGAATGGTCTGACCGTGGTCACCGACGCCTGCCACGCACTGGGCACCCGGTTTGAACGCGACGGCGTGACGATTCAGGCCGGCGACGCCCGCCACGCCGCGATGGAGGTGTTCTCTTTCCACCCGGTCAAGACCATCGCCATGGGCGAAGGTGGTGCGGTCACCACCAATGACGCCCGGCTGGCCGAGTCTCTCCGCCTGTTGCGCAACCACGGCATTACCCGCGACCCCCAACGATTTCGAAACCGAAACGATTCGCGCGCGCCCGGAGGCGACATCAACCCCTGGTACTATGAAATGCACGCTCTCGGATTCAATTATCGGGTCAGTGACATCAACTGCGCGCTTGGCCTGAGCCAATTGAAAAAGCTCGGCCGGTTCACGGCGCGCCGCCGCGCCCTCGCGGCGCGCTACGATAGCGTGATTGGCCGACTTTCCCCTACGGTGCGGCCCGTGGCCCGGGTTCCCGGATGCTCGCCGGCCTGGCATCTCTATGCCGTGCTGATTGATTTTGAGGATGTGGGCGTGAACCGGGCGACGCTCATGGCCCGCCTCAGGGAGGCAGGCGTTGGCGCGCAGGTCCACTATTTTCCCGTGCACCGCCAGCCCTATTACCGTGACCGCTATGGCGACCAGTCGCTGCCTGGTGCAGACGCCTACTATGCGCGCACACTGTCTTTGCCGCTCTATCCGGCAATGGCCGACGACGACGTAGACTATGTGATCGACGCCCTGGAAAAGGCGTTAGGCTAGGGTCCAGGACCTAGGCGGGGGCTTTGGTCTTGTCCTTGTAACGGCACAGGTCACTGACCGGGCAAACCGGGCAATTGGGTTTGCGCGCCTTGCAGATGTAACGCCCGAGCAGAATCAGCCAGTGGTGGGCGTGCACCAGATACTTTTCCGGGACCACCTTGAGAAGCTTCTTCTCCACCGCCAGCGGCGTCCTGCCGGGGGCAAGGCCGGTTCGGTTGGCAACCCGGAAGATGTGCGTGTCCACCGCCATGGTCGGTTGACCAAAAGCTACATTGAGAACCACATTGGCCGTCTTGCGGCCGACGCCGGCCAGCTTTTCAAGGGACTGGCGGTCACGCGGCACCTCGCCGCCATGCTTCTCCACCAGGTCCCGGGCCGCCTTGATGATGTTTTTCGCCTTGGTGTTGTAGAGCCCGATGGTCTTGATGTGCTCTTTCAACCCTTCCTCGCCCAAGGCCAGCATTTCCTGCGGCGTGGAGACTTTCTTGAAGAGCGCCCGAGTCGCCTTGTTAACGCCTGCGTCGGTGGCCTGGGCCGACAGGGTTACGGCGACCAGCAGGGTGTAGGGGTTGGTCCATTCAAGTTCGCTTTTGGGTTCGGGGTCGCGTTCCTGCAGACGCCGGAAAAACTCTTCGATGTCGGCCTTTTTCATCCCACTGTCCCGGTATGGCTCGGGGCGAGTGTAATGATCCAGGCGCCCTGCGCAAGCGCCCCGTTGTCGATGGCGAGCGGGTGCCCTATCATGGAAAAATGGCGAACGAGGAACGACTCTGGTTCGATGCCGTGCTCCACCCGCACCGGTCGCTCAGCGGGCGCGGCTTCGTGATCCTGATGGCGGCGTTGTGTGCCGTCAGCTTTGGCGCCGGCATGATCTTTGTCTTGAACGGCGCATGGCCGGTCCTTGGCTTCTTCGGCCTCGATGTGCTGGCTATCTATGTTGCGTTCCGGCTCAATTACCGTGCCGGGCGATGGCTTGAGACAATCCGCCTTGGCGAACGTGAACTGGTTGTTGGCCGGCTTGACCCCGCGGGCCATTACCAGGAATGGCGGTTCCAGCCCTATTGGGTCCGCGTCAACATGGTCGAGACGTCACCGTATGACAATGCGCTGGTGCTGACGTCGCACGGCCGATCTCTGGCGCTCGGCAAGTTTCTCAACCCGGCGGAACGCGCCGATCTTGCAGCAGCGCTCAAGGAGGCGCTTGCCCGTCATCACCGGGATGTGGCAGCGCCGGCCTAGCCGTCGAAGCCCAGCACGTCCGCCATGCCGTAGACACCGGGCGCCCGGCCATGAACCCAAAGCGCGGCAGTCACCGCGCCGCGGGCAAAGATGGCGCGATCCCCGGCTTTGTGGGTCAGCTCAACGCGCTCGTTCTCGGCGGCAAACATGACAGTGTGCTCTCCCACCACATTGCCGCCCCTGAGCGTGGCGAACCCGATATGGCCGCGTTTGCGCGCGCCGGTGATGCCGTCGCGCACCCGATCAGAGACCCGCGCAAGCTCCACGCCACGCCCGCGCGCTGCCGCTTCCCCAAGCGCCAGTGCGGTTCCCGAAGGCGCGTCCACCTTGTGGCGGTGATGCATTTCCAGAACCTCGATATCGAAGTCCTCATCAAGCCGGCGCGCCACCTCTTCGGTCAGATGCAACAGCAGGTTCACACCGAGCGAGAAATTGGCCGCCTGAACCACCGGGATCTTCGACCCCGCAGCCCGCAGCTTTTGCGCCTGATCGTCGGTAAACCCTGTGGTGCCCACCACCAGGGCGGTACCGGTGCGCTGAGCGATATCGGCATGAAGCAGGGTGGCCGTCGGACAGGTGAAGTCGATGACCACATCGGATCGGTCAAAAAGCCCGTTGGCATCCGCCTCGACCACCACGTCCAGCTCTTCCCCGGTAACCGGGTGACGCAGCGGGCGCCCCACGGCCGGGCTGTCATGATGTTCCGTCCCGCCGGACAGAACAGCGTTTTCATTGTCCAGAATCTGGCTGACGAGAGCCCGGCCCATGCGGCCGGCACATCCCACAACGCCTATGCGGACAGCGGCCATTTCGTCTCCCTTTTTGTGCCCGATAGGTTTACTGACCATGGTCTTAGCGCATTTGCGGGGCGCGCGCCAGCTAGTCGGTCAGGTCTTCCCAGATTTCCTTGACGCGGGAGAAAAATCCGCGGGATTCGGGGCTGACCTCTTCGCCGGCTTCCTCTTCGAAAGCGCGCAGCAGCTCTTTCTGCTTCCTGGTCAGATTGACGGGCGTTTCGACCCTGGTCTCGATGATCATGTCCCCCTTGCGCCCACCGCTGTTTAACACCACCATGCCCTTGCCGCGCAGCCGGAACTGACGGCCGCTCTGGGTGCCGGCCGGAATGCTGACCTTGGCGCGGCCGCCCCCGATGGTGGGAATTTCGATCTCCCCGCCCAGAGCCGCGGTGGTCATGGGAATGGGCACGGTGCAAAAGATGGTATCGCCGTCGCGCCTGAATATCTTGTGGGGCCTGACCGAAAGAAAGATGTAGAGGTCGCCGGGTGGTCCGCCCCGCAATCCGGCCTCACCCTCACCGCCCAGCCGGATCCGGGTGCCATCATCGACACCGGGTGGGATCTTGACCGACAAGGTGCGTTCCTTGTGCACCCGTCCCTGTCCGTGACAGACCGTGCAGGGGTTGGCAATCACTGCACCGGTGCCGTGGCATGTGGGGCAGGTCCGCTCCACCATGAAGAAACCCTGCTGGGTGCGCACCTTGCCCCTGCCCTGGCAAGTGGGGCAGACGTCAGGCTGAGAGTCGGCCTCGGTACCGCTACCATTGCAGGCGTCGCAGGAAACCGAGGTCGGTACTTCGATGGTTGCCTGCTTGCCGTGATAGGCCTCTTCCAGCGTGATTTCCATATCGTAGCGCAAATCTGCGCCGCGGGTCTTCATGCTGCGGCCGCGCTGTCGGCCGCCAGCCATGAAGTCCCCGAAAAGATCGTCGAAGATGTCGGCAAAACTGTCGCCAGTGAAGCCGAATCCCCCGTTGGTGCGAGGACCGCCGCCATTCTCGAAGGCGGCATGGCCAAACTGGTCATAGGCCGCGCGCTTGTGCTTGTCCTTGAGCACGTCGTAGGCCTCGTTGACCTCCTTGAACCGGTGCTCGGCCTCCTTGTCCCCCGGATTGCGATCCGGATGGTATTTCATGGCAAGCGCCCGGTAGGCCTTCTTGATCTCGGCATCGCTGGCCGACCGCGACACCCCCAGCATTTCATAGTAGCAGGTCTTCGACATGTCCTGTCCGCTCAACCTTGTGTTGGCGTCCCGCCCGAATTTCCCCTCAAATCTGGCCTCGTCAAGAAGGCCGCCGCCCCACCCTGTCGTGGCGGGGCGGCATCCTCAGGCGTTCAGGCGCCCCGGACCTTAGGACCCCGAGGCTTTCTTGTCTTCGTCGTCCACTTCCTCGAAGTCGACGTCAACCACGTTGCCGTCGCCCGAGTCGGCGTTTTTGCCACCGTCCTGGACGCCCGCGCCGGCGTCCTCGGCCTGCGTCTTGTACATGGCTTCGCCAAGCTTCATGGACGCCTGGGCAAGCGCTTCAGTCTTTTTCTTGATGGCTTCCACATCGTCACCTTCAAGCGCGCTCTTGAGGTCTGCAATGGCGCTCTCGATGGCCTGCTTTTCGTCCGCCGAAATCTTGTCGCCATGCTCGGCCAGGGTCTTTTCGGTGCTATGCACCAACGCATCGCCCTGGTTCTTGACCTCGACCGCCTCGCGCCGCTTCTTGTCTTCGGCAGCGTGCGCTTCGGCGTCCTTGACCATCTGCTCGATTTCTTCCTCGGACAGACCCCCCGACGCCTGGATGCGGATCTGCTGTTCCTTGCCGGTGCCCTTGTCCTTGGCCGACACGTTGACGATACCGTTGGCGTCGATATCGAAGGTCACCTCGATCTGCGGTACGCCGCGCGGTGCCGGAGGAATACCCACCAGGTCGAACTGGCCGAGAAACTTGTTGTCGGCGGCCATTTCCCGCTCGCCCTGGAACACCCGGATGGTCACCGCCGTCTGGTTGTCTTCCGCGGTGGAGAACACCTGGCTTTTCTTGGTCGGGATGGTGGTGTTGCGATCGATGAGCCGGGTAAACACACCGCCAAGCGTCTCGATGCCGAGCGACAGCGGCGTCACGTCGAGCAGAAGCACGTCCTTGACGTCACCCTGCAACACGCCCGCCTGAATGGCCGCGCCCAGGGCCACCACCTCATCAGGGTTGACGCCCTTGTGCGGTTCGCGTCCAAAGAAATTCTTGACCACTTCCTGGACCTTGGGCATGCGGGTCATGCCACCAACCAGAATGACTTCATCAATCTCGCCCGCCGTCAGCCCGGCGTCCTTGAGTGCGGCCTTGCACGGCTCGATCGTGCGCTGGATCAGGTCATCAACCAGCGCCTCGAACTTGGCCCGAGTGATCTTCATGGTCAGGTGCTTGGGACCACTGGCATCGGCCGTGATGAACGGCAGGTTGACCTCGGTCTGGGATGCGCTGGACAACTCCACCTTGGCCTTTTCAGCCGCTTCCTTGAGGCGCTGCAGCGCCAATTTGTCCTGACGCAGATCTATGCCGGTTTCCTTCTTGAACTCGTCGGCCAGATAATCAACCAGGCGCAGGTCAAAGTCCTCACCGCCGAGGAACGTGTCGCCATTGGTGGACTTCACTTCGAACACGCCGTCGCCGATTTCCAGGATGGAAATGTCGAAGGTGCCGCCGCCAAGGTCGTAAACCGCAATGGTCTTGCCTTCTTCCTTCTCCAGCCCGTAGGCAAGCGCCGCCGCGGTCGGCTCGTTGATGATGCGCAGCACCTCAAGACCGGCGATCTTGCCGGCGTCCTTGGTGGCCTGGCGCTGGGCATCGTTGAAGTAGGCGGGCACCGTAATCACCGCCTGCTCGACCTTTTCACCGAGATAGCGCTCGGCGGTCTCCTTCATTTTCTGCAGTATGAAGGCGCTGATCTGGCTCGGGCTGTATTCCTTGCCCTGGGCCCGGACCCAGGCATCGCCATTCTTGGCCTTGACGATTTCGTAAGGCACCATCTCTTTGTCTTTCTGGGTGGTGGGATCGTCGTAAGGCCGTCCAATCAGCCTTTTGATGGCGAAAAGGGTATTTTGCGGGTTGGTGACAGCCTGGCGTTTGGCCGGCAGTCCGACCAGCATTTCACCGTCGTCGGTAAAGGCGACAATCGACGGCGTGGTCCGGCCACCCTCGGCATTTTCGATAACCTTCGGGGTCTTTCCGTCCATGATAGCGACACAAGAATTGGTTGTCCCTAAGTCAATACCAATGACTTTGCCCATCTTTATCCTCTTTCTTTTCAGAAGGTCCGTCGGGCCACGTCGACGCCCCTACGGCCTCAGATTACGCCAATGCCGAAAATATTCTTTTCGACTGGTTAAACCCCTCGATTGCTCGTTATATAGGGGCGGATTCAAAGCCCGCAAGCCGCCGATTCCGGTTTTTTTGGGGTTTCCTGTTGGCACATTGTCCACCATTCGGAGTACAACCATGACCCGCTTCCTAGGTGTTACCGCTTTGTTCTTGGCGCTTGTCGCGGGCGCAGGCCAATGCCTCGCAGGGGATCGCACATTGTCCATACGCGACGCCTGGGTCAGGGCGCCGGTGCTGGACGGACGCCCCGCCGCGGGCTATTTCACCATCGTCAATCTGGGCGGCCACAGTCAGCAGATCGTCGGTGCCCGCAGCAGCGCAGCCCGGCGGGTGGAGCTGCACCGGCATATCATGAAGGACGGGCGCATGATGATGCGGCAGGTTGACGCGGTTGACGTTGGCGCCGGTGCGACGCTCGTTTTCGAACCCCACGGCCATCACCTGATGATTTTCGGCCTGGGTCCGGTGGGACCGGGTGACAGTGTTCCAATCACCCTGGAATTCGCCGATCATCCGCCGATTACAGTCATGGCCGAAGTGGTGGAAGCCGGCGCCGGCGCACCCCGTCACCTGCCGTGATGGCGTCTGGCCTGACCGGAAGCTGCACCCCCCAAGACGGCAGGGCAGACGCGGTCGGCCGCACCCCGCTCCATCAAACCGTCTTGTCGACGTGTGGCGCGTCGGCCTCGGGCTGGGTATTGCGGGCGACGCCGACGCGGGCCGGGCGCAGCAGACGGTCCTTGATGGTGTAGCCGGGCTGGACCACCTGGATGATCGTGCCGCTTTGATGTTCGGTGGTCGGCGCCTCAAACATCGCCTCGTGAAAATTGTGGTCGAATTTCTCGCCTTCCGGTGAGAACCGCTCGATCCCGTGTTTTTCGAACACCTTGAGCAGTGTGCGCTCGGTCATCTCGACGCCCTCGATAAAGGGTTTGAGATCGCTGGCCGCACTGGCGGGGTCGGCGGGAATACTCTCCAGCGCACGGCGCAGGTTGTCCGCCACATCCAGAAGATCACGGGCAAAGGCGGTAATGGCGTACTGGGTCGCCTCGCGCCGCTCACGCTCGGTGCGCTTGCGCAGGTTCTCCATTTCCGCCACGGTGCGCAGGAGCCTGTCCTTGAGGTCGGCGATCTCGGCATCCCGCGGGTCCGCCTGATCCTCCGGCCCCTCGCCGGTGTCCTGTGCCCCGGTTTGAGGATCGGCTTCTGTCGTGTCGACCTCCGGCCGGGCCTCAGGCCGTTCAGCTTGTTCGTTGGCGCTTTCGGGTTTTTCGGTTTGGTTCTTCTGGTTGTCGCTCATTTCACAACTCTTTGGTTAATTGTGCAGGTAACGCCCGATCAGCCGGGCCGTGTAATCCACCATTGGAATAATCCGCGCATAGTTGAGACGGGTCGGTCCGATCACCCCAATGGCGCCCACAATCTTGTCGCGCGCGTCCGTGAAGGGCGACACGATGACCGACGACCCCGACAGGGAGAACAGTTTGTTTTCCGACCCGATGAAGATGCGCACACCCTGGGCTTCTCTGGCAAGATCGAGAAGCCTGATCAAGTCCTTTTTGGTCTCCAGATCCTCGAACAGCTGGCGAATCCGCTCCAGATCCATCTGCTCTTCAACGCTGCCGAGCAGGTTCGCCCTGCCCCTCACAATGAGCGCGCCGGCATCATCGCGTTCGTCATTGGTCCACACCGCAAGGCCGGAGCTGACCACCTCGCGGGAAAGCGCATCCAGCTCAGCCCGCATTTTTTCCTGTTCCGCCTTGATTTCCGCCCTGATTTCGCTCAGCGTCTTGCCCTGGAGATGCGCGTTGAGATAGTTGCTCGCCGTCACAAGGGCCGATGGCGGCAAGCCCAGCGGCACCTCCATCAGCCGGTTTTCCACCGCGCCATCCTCGGTCACCACCACCACCAGCGCGCGGCCCGGCCTGAGCGCGACAAATTCGATGTGCTTGAGCGGACTGTCGGTCTTGGGGACCAGCACCATTCCGGCGCACTGCGACAGATCGGACAGGGCATTGGTCGCCTTGGACAACACGTCTTCCAGACGCTGGCCAGCGTTCCTGCACTGGGCTTCGATATTGCGGCGTTCCTCTTCGGTCAGGTCCCCCACTTCCAGAAGGCCGTCGACGAAAATGCGCAAGCCGGTTTCGGTGGGCATCCGCCCCGCCGAGGTATGCGGCGCGTACAACAGGCCCGCATCCTCCAGATCCGCCATGACGTTCCGGATGGTGGCCGGCGACAGACCCACCGTGAGCAACCGTGACAATGTGCGCGAGCCGACCGGCTCGCCAGTTTCGAGATAAGTCTCGACAATCTGGCGAAACACCTGGCGTGATCGCTCGTTCAGTTCCTCTAGGCGCATCGTTTTGGACAAAATCCTGGCAAATCGACCCGTTTACACGGCCTGTTCGATCCGGAATGTAGGAACGATCCCCGCCGGCGTCAACGCAACCACAAGGCGGTTGGTGCTGGACGGGCGGGTCCGGTTGACGATAGAAAGTGCCCAATCGCCAACGCAAAACCCGATATCAGGAGACAGTATGCGACCTTCCGGCCGAGCCCCCGACGAACTGCGCGAAATCATCCTGGAACCCGGATACTCCCGATATGCCGAAGGGTCCTGCATGGTCCGGTTTGGCAACACCCACGTTCTGTGCACGGCTTCGCTCGACGAGCGGGTGCCTCCCTGGTTGAGGGACCAGGGGCGGGGGTGGATCACCGCCGAATATGGCATGCTGCCGCGGTCCACCCACAGCCGAAGCGACCGCGAAGCGGCGCGCGGCAAGCAGTCGGGACGGACCCAGGAAATCCAGCGCCTGATCGGCCGTTCGCTGCGCGCAGTAACGAGACTGGATGTGATGGGCGAGCGCCAGATCAGGGTGGACTGCGACGTGATCCAGGCCGATGGCGGCACCCGCACAGCGGCGATTACCGGCGGCTATGTCGCTCTGCACCAGTGCTTCCAGTGGATGCTGGAGAAAGGCTACATCGACCAGATTCCCCTGTGGACGGAAGTCGCCGCCGTATCCTGCGGCATTTATGAAGGAGTGCCGGTGCTCGACCTTGATTATGACGAAGACAGTGCCGCCGAGGCCGACGCCAACTTTGTCATGGCGGGCAACGGCGGGCTGTGCGAGGTTCAGGCCACGGCGGAAGCCGACCCGTTCAGCGAGGAACAGTTTCTGCGCCTGTTGCGTCTTGCCCAGATCGGCACCCGGGAATTGTTCCGCCATCAGAAAAAAGCGATTGGGGGATGACCATGGCCCGCAAGCTCGACTCATCCATGCTGGTGGTTGCCAGTCACAACGCGGGCAAAGTCCGGGAGATTGCCGACCTGGTGGCGCCATTCGGGCTTGAGACCGTGTCCGCCGCCGATCTCGGCCTGCCGGAACCGGAAGAGACCGGATCAAGCTTTACCGAAAACGCCGAAATCAAGGCGTTGGCCGCAGCCTGGGCGGCCAATCTACCGGCACTCGCCGACGATTCAGGGCTTGAAGTGGCAGCCCTCGGTGGCGATCCGGGCATCTATTCGGCCCGCTGGGCCGAGACACCGGAGGGCCGCGATTTCGGCCTTGCCATGGAGAAGGTGGTTGACGCCATGAACGCCTCGGGCCGGTCGGACAAGAGGGCCCGTTTCGTCTGTGCGCTCACCCTCGCCTGGCCCGATGGCCATACCGAGACTTTTGTCGGCACGGTGGATGGGGAAATCGTGTGGCCCCCCAGGGGGAATAAGGGATTCGGCTACGACCCCATATTCAGGCC
>RFJA01000262.1 GCA_003695065.1 Alphaproteobacteria bacterium | reverse complement strand
CACTTTGTCGGATTAGAGCAGTTGCAATTGCGACCCGAGATCAGGCATTTCGTTCACCCCGACGATGTGGAATCCGTAACGCAAACGGTGGCCTCTTCCGGCGAAGGCGCACAAAGCACCTCTCTCAGCCTCCGACTGCGCCACCGGGACGGCACATACCGGGTTTGTGAAGGCAGCATGGCTTACGGCGCCCTGGGCGAAGGGGTATCGGGGGCCATCGTCACCTTGGTGGATATCAGTCGCCATGTCGAGACTGAGCGGCAACTTCTCGCACTTCTTGATGGATCGGTTCAGGGGCTGGTGGTCCACCGCGGCAGACAGCCGCTATTTTGTAACAGTGCGCTCGCTGAAATGGTCGGTTTCGCGAACCGGGAGGAATTGCTCCGGCAACCTTCGATCCTGCCCTTTCTGCATGAGGAGGATCGTGATCAGATCATCGCCAATGTGCAGGCGCGCCTTGCCGGTCAGGAGGCACCGCGGGAATATGAGTTTCGGTTGCGGTCACTTACCGGTCAGGTGATCTGGGTTGACTGTCGGGCGTCGGTGGTCGATTGGGACGGCGCGCCGGCGGTGCTGGCGGCCTGTTTCGACATAACGGATAAAAAGAAGGCGGAGGAAGCGCGGCGCCATTCGGAAGAACTTTTTACCCGGGTCTTTGAATGTTCGCCCGACTTCATGACCCTCAGTCGACTCTCCGATTCGGTGTTTCTCAACGTGAACCAGAGTTATCTGTCGACGTTCGGCTATACCCGGGAAGAGGTCATCGGCAAATCCGCTGTCGACCTTGGCAACTGGGCGACGCCAGCGGAGCGCCAGCGCCTTGTCAATGCGGTGCTCACCAATGCCGTCGTTCAGAACCTTGAGGCCCGTTTGAGGACCAAGTCTGGCAGGATCTTCAGCGCGCTAATGTCAGCGGAAATCCTCGAAATCGATGGTGAGGAAATCTTGCTGGTGGTTGGTCGCGACATATCCGACCGTAAGGCAGTTGAAGCGGCCCTCCTGGAGAGCAAGGAGGCGGCCGATCTTGCCAACAGAAGCAAGTCGGAATTTCTTGCGAACATGAGCCATGAGCTCAGAACGCCGCTCAATGCCATTCTGGGTTTTTCCGAGATAATCAAGAACCAGCTCCACGGTCCGATTCCGGATCCAAAATATGTGGAATACGCGAAAGACATTCACGAAAGTGGTTCCCACCTTCTCGACATCATAAACGATATCCTGGATCTTTCGAAGATCGAGGCCGGACGGCTGGAGGTTCACGAACAACGGATCTCCATTCGCGATGTGGTGGCCGGCTGCCGGCGGCTTATCGAGCCACGGGCCTCTGAAGCGGGCGTAACTCTTGAAAGCCATGTCGCGGAATCGCTTCCCGCGCTGTTGGCGGACGAACGTCTGATGAAGCAGATCCTCCTCAATCTCCTGTCGAACGCGGTCAAATTCACCCCGCGTGGCGGGCGAATCGAGGTGAGCGCCGGACTTACCAACAACGGCAGCCTTCAGATTGCGGTATCGGATACCGGTATCGGCATGGACGCCGACGGCATTGAACGGGCGCTGCGCCCCTTTGGTCAGGTGGATACCTCGCTCAGCCGCAAGCATCAGGGCTCGGGTCTCGGCCTGCCGCTGGTGGTTGCCTTCACCGAGCGGCAGGGCGGCTGTTTTGATCTGGAGAGTGCTGTGGGAGAAGGCACCCGGGTCACGGTTACCTTTCCGCCCGAAAAACTGGTCAGCGATTAGACGCCGCGCGCAGGATGGGCTTGCAAATTGGGCGACAGCACTATATGAAGCGCGTCAGTTACCTGTGCTTGACGGCCGATCGGCCCGATGGGGCTATAGCTCAGTTGGGAGAGCGCTGCAATCGCACTGCAGAGGTCGGCGGTTCGAATCCGCCTAGCTCCACCATATTTACGCCTGCCGATCTGGTCATGATGCACCGGCTGCCGGGGCCGATCCGGTGAGCACAGGGGCCGGTGAGCACAGGGGTTAGCTGGCCGGTAACGGCCATGTGACGATTCCCATTCGCGCAACGCAGCCAGGCTGGGCGCCACGGCGGAAAAAAATCCAAACTATCAATTGACAGCGCGATTGCGGGCATTACATCTTGCCCCTTTGATCCATGCCAAAGGGAGCAGCCGTTGCGCGCGGATTCTGCTGATGTGCGGGAGGCCAGAGCGGCGACGCCAATCGACGTTTACGTGATTGGCGATGACCCCGTGCGCCCCTGGAACATTTGCCAGCAAGAGCGGTTGAGACGGATTCTGGCGAAAGCGGACGTGCCGGTTCGGTTCCAGCCGGACGCCCCCGATGGTGCGACCGAACGCAATGTCATTGTCAATCGCGGGGACTGGGTGTTCGAGGAACGCGTGGTTCGGGCACTGGTGCACCGCGACGGCGTGATCCTGACGGCTCGCGGCGCGGAGGGTCGCGAGGTTCCCGTTGCGGCGCATGTGCCGGGTGCACTGGCCAGGGCCGCTTACGACTGCGTGGCGGCAGGGGACCTTGGGCCCTGCAGCGGCCTGACAGAGATCAGTTGTGTCGACCCGGAAACACTGTGCGGCTATTACAACGATGCCCTTCGGAAACGCGCCGCGCCCTATGTCCTGCCGTTGGTTCCGGGCCGCCGCGAGGCGGTGGAGGAACGCATGTTTGCGGCCTCCTACAAGGGGGTCACCGACGTGGTGACGAAATATCTCTGGCCCTGGCCGGCGCTCAGGGCGACGCGCCTTGCGGCGCGCCTCGGGCTGACACCGAACATGGTGACGACGGCCAGTTTCGTCATGGTTCTGGTGGCTACCTACGCTTTCTGGACCGGCGCGTTCTGGTGGGGGCTGGCGGCCGCCTATGTCATGGTCTTTCTGGATACCGTGGATGGCAAGCTGGCGCGGGTCACGGTTACCTCGTCGCGTTGGGGCAACGTGTTCGACCATGGTATCGATCTGATCCATCCACCGTTCTGGTACTGGGCCTGGTGGGCCGGGACCGTCGCCACGGCCGGGGCGGTGTCCGGTTCGATGGCGGCATGGCTCGATATTGCGCTTGCCATCAATGTGATCGGTTATGTGGTGGGCCGGCTGATCGAAGGCCTGTTCATCCGGCTTTTCGGCTTCGAGATGCATGTCTGGCAGCCGATTGATTCGAAAATGCGGGAAATCACGGCGCGCCGCAATCCAAACCTTCTGTTGCTGACCGCGGGTCTGCTGGCTGGCGACCCGGCGACAGGATTTCTGGCGGTTGCAGTGTGGACCGTTGTATGTACTCTGTTTCACGCGGTACGGCTGGTACAGGCCATCGCCCTCAGAGCCGGCCGCAAAGAAATAGAATCCTGGATGGCGCAGCCGGCGTGAGACACGGCTGACACAGACGGTTCACACGGGACGGGGCCGAGCTTTAAGAACCCCGAAAGATTTTAGGGATAGGAAACGACAGTTCAGGTGGTAAAGACAGTCAGATGAAAGCACTCATTCTTAGCGCCGGTCAGGGCTCGCGACTGCTGCCGATGACCGAGGATACGCCCAAATGCCTGCTGCGGTTGAACGCCATGTCGGCGCTCGAATGGCAGGTGCGCCAGTTGCACCGGTGCGGCGTCAATGACATTACGGTGGTGACCGGCTTCCAGGCCGAAAAGGTCGACGCCGTCCTGATGCGTCTGCGGGCGGCGGGGATTAACGTGCGCAGCCTGTTCAACCCGTTCTACAAGGTGGCCGACAATCTGGCGAGCTGCTGGCTTGCCCGCGACGAGATGGACGGCGATCTCATCGTGCTCAACGGCGATACGGTGTTTGAGGATGCCGTGCTGGAGGATGTGCTCGCGCGCGCGGCACATGCCATCAATGTGACCGT
>RFJA01000261.1 GCA_003695065.1 Alphaproteobacteria bacterium | reverse complement strand
TCCTTGAAGCGAGCGCCCCCCGTCGTCGCCGATCGCTTGCGCGCTGCCGGTGTTCTGGAACTAATCGTGTGGGTGCCTGTGATTTTCACGGAAACGCCGTAACTCTTTTTCCGTCCCGTATGCTCATAGGGGTCCACTCTCCCCAAGCTTGGTTAACATCGCCTTAATGCACCCTTCAGGATCCAGACCCCGCCCGGCAAAAAGATCCTGCCCCCGCCCAACAGAAACAATGACTCGGCAAAAGCTTCCCTGTAGCGCCCCTGTCGCCCCTCTGCAAATGTTGGAAAACCGGGGCTCACGCAACTGGCACGGTTTTCGCTTGTCCATTTTCGGATCAATCCGCCACAAAGAAACCGAGTGACGCGCATCATGACCAGAACGCATGAAACATTCCGTCCGGCTCTACGACTCGCCCCTGCGCTTGGCATGCTGCTGATCGGCATTTGCACCGCCTTCTCCAGCGCCAGCGCCGCCACCTCGCGGATCAAGGACATCGTCGCCTTCGAGGGCGTCCGCGATAACATGCTTGTGGGCTATGGCCTGGTGGTCGGACTTGACGGAACGGGCGATACCCTGCGCAATTCACCTTTTACCCAGCAGGCGCTGGAATCCATGCTGGAACGCCTTGGCGTGAATACCCGCGACGAGAACATGAAGACGGAGAACGTCGCCGCGGTGATGGTGACCGCCAACCTGCCGGCGTTTGCCCGCCAGGGGTCGCACATGGATGTGAGCGTCAGCTCGCTCGGCGACGCGGAGGACCTGCGTGGCGGCACGCTGCTGGTCACCCCGCTGATGGGCGCCGATGGCGAAGTCTACGCCGTCGCCCAGGGGCCGGTACAGATCGCCGGCTTCTCTGCCAAGGGCGACGCGGCAAGCATTACCCAGGGGGTACCCACGGCCGGCCGGATTCCCAATGGCGCTATCGTCGAGCGGGAAATCAACTTTACGCTCGCCGCAATGAACAGTGTACGCCTGCAACTGCGCAGCCCCGACTTTACCACCGCCCGGCGCATCGCCGACGTCATCAACAATCATCTCGGCGTGGCCGCCGCCCAACCGATGGACCCGGCGACCGTTCGCGTTCAGCGTCCCGCCGGATACAAATATGACATGGTGGCCTTGCTCACCGATATCGAACAACTGCCGGTGGCGCCCGACCAGCGCGCCCGGGTGGTCATCGACGACCGCTCCGGCGTGATCGTAATCGGTGCGGATGTGCGGATCAGCGAAGTGGCCATCGCCCAGGGCAATCTGACAATTTCCATCAGCGAGACGCCCCAGGTCTCGCAGCCCGCCCCATTCGCTGAACAGGGCGAAACGGTGGTCGTTCCACGCACCGATGTCAGCGTCGATACCGCAAGTGACCGCCAGCTCACGGTCCTGGAGACCGGCGTCAGCCTGCAGGAACTGGTGGACGGCCTTAACGCACTGGGCATCGGACCGCGCGACATGATTGCAATTCTCCAGGCCCTGAAGGCCGCGGGCGCCCTGCAAGCCGATATCGAGGTTCTGTAGACGTAGGTGGAGTTGACACAATGGATGTCTCAGTTGCCCAGTTTGCAATGAACACCGCCCAGGCGACCAACGCCCGGGCCGGTCTTGATCCGGTGCGCGCCCGTGACGACCGGGCCGCCCGCCAAGCCGCTGAGAGCTTCGAAGCGGTCTTCCTGGCGCAGATGCTCCAGCATATGACCAACAATGTTGGCAACGAGGCCCTGTTCGCATCCAGCCACTCGGAAAGCATCTATCGCAGCATGCTCAATGACCAATACGCGGAAGAGATTGCCAAACGGGGTGGTATCGGTATCGCTGACGCCGTCTATCGCGAGATCCTGAAGGCACAGGAGGCATAACATGTCGCCCTCGCCCGATACTCCGGACAACACCCATAACCCGGTTGTGACGCTCATTTCCCTGACCCGGCGGCTGGCCGAGATCATCGCCACCGAAAACCGCCATCTCGAAGCGCGGCGGCCGGATGAGGCGAAAAAACTTCACGACGAGAAAGGCCGCCTCTCGGCCGCCTACGCCCGGGAAATGGAGATCGTGCGCAAGAACGGTGGCATTACCGCTTTCGGCAGCGCCGAGCAGTTGCGCGAACTCAAGCGCCAAACCGCCAACTTCCAGCGCCTGCTGGACGACCATCGCCGTCTGGTGGAACGGTCCCGCGCGATTACCGAAGGGATCCTGAAAGCCATTGGAGACGAAGTCGCCCGGCGCAATCGACCGGCCACCGGCTACGGCAAGAACGCGGTCCCGCCGCGCCAGCGCTTTACACCACCGACTTCGCTTACCCTCAACCAGATCATCTGATCCATCCGCCGGAACGACTGGAAGACCGGGCCACTCGCGCCCGGTCTTTTTTTGCCGTCGGCTCGTCGGAGGGGGCAGGAATTTCTTGCCAGAGACGGTACTTCTTGCCGACTTATTCTCATGCACACGACCACAAGAACATATTTTTTATTATTTATTATCAGGTAGTTATGTCTTTTTTTGAATTGGCACGACCTGTGCATAAGGAGAGACGAAGCGATTTCAGTGGGATGAGTCGCTGGAAGGAACGCCAAGGAGAAATGCAATGACATTCTCAGTCAACACCAACCCGAGTGCCCTGTCCGCGCTGCGCAACCTCAACAACACCACCATCGACCTCGGGCTGACCCAGAACCGGGTCAACACCGGCCTGAAGATCAGCTCAGCCAAAGACAATGCGGCGGTCTACTCCATTGCCCAGCGTCTGCGCGGCGATCTGCGCGGGTTCAACGCCGTAAAACAGTCGCTGGACCGCGCCATCAGCACCACCGACATTGCACTTGCCGCCGGCGGCGCCATATCGGACCTGCTGATCGAGATGAAGGAAAAGGCTGTGGCCGCCGCGGACGCCGGCATCGACACGGCGAGCCGCAACGCGATCAACGAAGACTTCATCCAGTTGCGCGACCAGATCACCACCATCGTGTCCAACGCCGCGTTCAATGGATCGAACCTGATCGACGGCGGCACCGATCAGATTGTGGCGATCACCAACCCGGATGCGACACAGACCCTGTCCATCGCCCACCAGAACCTGACCCTGGGCGGTGGCAACATCACCATTACGGCAACCCAGACCATCGACACCGCCACCAAGGCGGCCGCCGCCGTGACCGCACTTGTCGCCTCGCTCGACAACGTGAACTCGGTGCTGACCAAGATCGGTGCCGGCGCCTCGGCGCTGGAACTGCAGCGTAACTTCGCCGATAAACTGGCCGACGCGATCGAAGTTGGCATCGGCAACCTGGTGGACGCCGATCTGGCGCGCGAAAGCGCGAAATTGCAGTCCTTGCAGGTCAAGCAGCAACTGGGGGTTCAGGCGCTCTCCATCGCCAACCAGGCGCCGCAGGCCGTCCTCCAGCTCTTCCAGGGCTAGAC
>RFJA01000260.1 GCA_003695065.1 Alphaproteobacteria bacterium | reverse complement strand
GGGCGGTGGCTTTCACCGATGGGCGCAAAGCGGTGGCCGATGCCGCTGTGATGACCAAGCTTCTGAAATATGCCCGCATGTTTGACGCGCTGATTGTCCAACATGCCGAAGAGCCGTCGCTGGCCACCGGTGTCATGAATGCTGGCGAACTGGCCACCCGACTGGGCCTGCCCGCCAACGGGATCTGGGCCGAAGTGCTGATGGTGGACCGGGACATCCGGCTGGTGGAAGCCACCGGGGGCCGGCTTCACTTTGCCCAGCTTTCCTGTGCCAAGGCCGTGGAATCCGTGCGCCAGGCCCAAAAAAGGGGGTTGCCCGTCACCTGCGGCGTGACCCCGCCCTACTTCGCGCTCAACGAACTGGCGGTCGGCGACTACCGCACCTTTGCCAAAGTCTCGCCACCGCTGCGCGCGGAAGAAGACAGAATGTCTATCGTCGAGGCCCTTCGGGATGGCACCATTTCGGTCATCGCGAGTGGCCACGACCCCCAGGACCCGGAAAGCAAGCGCCAGCCATTTGAGCAAGCTGCCTTCGGTGCCGTCGGTCTTGAGACGCTGTTGCCCGTTTCGCTGGAGCTTTATCACAACGGCTTCCTCGACCTGATCGATGTGGTCGACAAACTGACCCGCCAACCGGCCGAACTGTTCGGGCTCGAGGGCGGTCGACTGGCCCCCGGCGCACCGGCCGATCTCGTGGTTTTCGATCCTGACGCCGCGATCCGGATCGATGCCGCGAAATTCCGCAGCAAGTCAAAGAATACCCCATTCGACGAACGCCCGTGCCAGGGCCGCGTGCTGCGCACCGTGGTCGCCGGGCGCACGGTGTTCGAGTATTAACGCATGGCGGCGTTCACATGGCCCCCCTTTACCGGTCCACTGGCCGCGGTACTGCCGACCTATCTCGCGATTGTGGGCGGGTATCTTCTGGGTTCCATTCCGTTCGGTCTGGTCCTGACCACGGTCGCCGGTCTGGGCGACATCCGGCGGATCGGTTCAGGCAACATTGGCGCAACCAATGTTCTGAGAACCGGAAACAAGGTGCTGGCATTACTTACATTATTCCTTGACGGAGCAAAAGGTACCGTCGCGGTCCTGTTGGCTTGCGCAATCGCACCTGCGCCTTCCCTGCCGGCCCTTGCCATGATTGCCGCATTTGCCGCATTCCTCGGACATCTGTATCCTGTCTGGATCGGATTCAGGGGAGGCAAGGGCGTGGCAACATTCCTTGGGATACTGCTGGCGCTGGCATGGCCAGTGGGCATTGCCTGCATACTGACCTGGCTGGTGGTTGCGTTTCTGTTCCGGATTTCGTCCCTGTCGGCCCTGGTGGCGGCGCTTGCTTCGCCGATCTATGCGGCGATATGGAGCGACGGCCCCCTGGTCGTCCTTACCAGCATCCTTACCGCACTGATCATCTGGCGCCATCGTGAGAACGTCGGCCGCCTCGTGCGGGGCGAAGAGCCCCGGATCGGAGGCGGAAAAGACAAGGTCGTCTAAACCCTGCACCACTCCGCGGCGACTACTTTTGATTGACCTCGTCGGTATTTTTTCCCACCATGGTGGTCTGGCCGGGGATGGGGGGATCCATGCATGACAACCCTGACAGCGTACCGCTCTCAACCGCGGAAAAGCTCGCGCGGCTGCGCCTCATCCGGTCGGAGAATGTCGGCCCCGTGACCTTTCGCCAGCTGATCGCGCGTTACGGGTCGGCAGTTGACGCGCTGGACGCCCTGCCCGAACTCGCTCGGCGGGGCGGACTCCGCCGCCCCATCAGGATCTGTCCCCGCGCTGAGGCAGAGCGCGAAATCGGGCTTGCCGAAGGATTGGGCATGACCCCGCTCTACTGGGGAGATCGGGCCTATCCGCGCCCCCTCGCCCATATTGAGGATGCCCCGGCGGTGTTGTTCGCCCTCGGTCACATCCATCTCCTCGATAAACCGATGGTTGCCGTCATCGGTGCCCGCAACGCTTCCGCAGCGGGGCGAAAACTGGCCGGGACCATCGCGCGGGACCTGGGACTAGCTGGCTATGTGGTGGTTTCCGGTCTCGCCCGTGGCATTGACGCTGCCGCCCATGCCGCGACCGTTGCCACGGGAACGGTCGCCGTCCTGGCGGGCGGTGCGGACGTGATCTATCCAAAAGAGAACGTCGAAATCTACGAATCGATCGTCAAGGAAGGCGTCGTTCTTTCCGAAATGCCTCCCGGAACGGAACCGCAAGCTCGCCATTTTCCGCGCCGCAACAGGATCATTTCCGGGCTGTCGCTGGGCGTTCTGGTGGTCGAGGCAAATCCCCGGTCCGGATCGCTGATCACCGCGCGCTATGCCCTTGATCAGGGACGCGAGGTGTTCGCGGTGCCCGGCTCCCCGCTCGACCCACGCGCAAGAGGCGCTAACCGCCTGCTCAAGGACGGCGCCGCGCTGATTGAAGACGCCGGCGACATCATCGAGATTCTGCGCTCCCAACAGGAGCGCCGCATCGAGGAACCGGACAGACTGGCCGTCCAGGTGGCGCCGCTGGAACCACCGCCCGGCGAAGATCTCGACCGCGCGCGGCACCAGATTCGGGAACTGCTCAGCCTGACACCAACCGCCATCGACGACCTGATCCGGCAAACCGGTCTGGCGCCCGCCACGGTGTTGACGGTGATGCTGGAACTGGAACTCGCGGGACTGGCCGAGCGTCACCCTGGCGGCCGGGTCGCCCTTGTCTGAGGGGCGGCGCAACCCTACGTTACCGCATAAGAGAGTTTCGCGCGTCGCGCATCTGTGTTAAATCCGCGGCTCGTGCCTGTTGCTTGAAACACCGGATTGGAATGGACGTCGTACTGGTCGAATCGCCGGCAAAGGCGAAAACAATCAACAAATATCTTGGTTCGGACTATCAGGTCATGGCCAGTTTCGGCCATGTCCGGGATCTGCCGGCCAAGGACGGATCCGTGCGTCCGGAAGATGATTTCGCCATGTCCTGGCAGGTGGATCGGGAGTCAAGCAAACGGCTCAATGAACTGGCGGAAGCCGTCAGGAAAGCCGACCGTCTGATCCTCGCCACCGACCCCGACCGGGAAGGCGAGGCGATCTCCTGGCATGTGCTGGAAGTACTCAGGAAAAAGGGCGCGTTAAAGCACGCCGACGTCAAACGGGTCGTGTTCAACGAGATCACCAAATCGGCAGTCCAGAAGGCCATGCAGAACCCGCGGGACATCGACAAGGAACTGGTCGAGGCCTATCTGGCGCGCCGCGCACTGGATTATCTGGTGGGGTTTACCCTGTCGCCGGTTCTGTGGCGCAAGCTGCCGGGGGCACGCTCGGCTGGACGTGTCCAGTCGGTGGCGCTGCGGTTGATCTGCGACCGCGAGCTTGAGATCGAGACCTTCAAATCCCGGGAATACTGGACCATTGCCGCCGACATGGCCAATGGCGCGGGTACCGGGTTCGAAAGCCGTCTTTACGCCCTTGATGGCAAAAAACTGGACAAGTTCGCGCTCGCCACCGCCGAGGACGCGGCAAAGGCCAAAGCCCGGATCGAAGCCGGGAATTATTCTGTCACGTCGATCGAGGCCAGACCGACACGCCGCAATCCGTACCCACCATTCACCACCTCGACCTTGCAACAGGAAGCGTCGCGCAAACTTGGCTTCAACGCTAGCCGCACCATGCAGGTGGCGCAGAAACTCTACGAGGGCATGGACATTGGCGGGGAAACCGTTGGTCTCATCACTTATATGCGGACCGACGGTGTTCAGATCGCCAACGAGGCACTCGCCGGTTGCCGGAAGGTCATCGCCGAGCTCTATGGGGAACGCTATCTCCCTGAAAAACCGCGTATCTACAAGACAAAGGCCAAAAACGCCCAGGAAGCCCACGAGGCCATCCGTCCTACTGACCTTTCCCGCACACCCGAGGACGTGGCGCGCTACCTCAATGACGAGCAGCGCAAACTTTACGAGCTGATCTGGAAACGGACTGTGGCAAGCCAGATGGAGGCCGCTGTCATCGAGCGGACCACCGCCGATATTCTGTCGGCCGACGGCAAGGTCCACTTGCGGGCCACCGGTTCAGTGCAAAAATTCGACGGCTTCCTGGCGCTATATCAGGAAGGGCGCGACGACGAAGAGGAAGAAAACAGCAACGCCTTGCCGCCGCTGGCCAAGGGCGAGGCATTGACCCTGCAAAAGGTGCGCGAGGAACAGCACTTCACCGAGCCACCGCCACGCTATACCGAAGCGACGCTGGTCAAGAAGCTGGAAGAGCTGGGGATCGGGCGCCCATCCACCTATGCGTCCGTCCTGTCTGTGCTGCGCGACCGCAACTATGTGCATATGGAGCGCAACCGGTTCGTGCCGGAAGACAAGGGGCGACTGGTCACCGCCTTCCTGGAAAGCTTTTTCAGCCGCTATGTGGAATACGACTTCACCGCCGCTCTTGAAGAACAGCTCGACCAGATCTCGGCCGGTAACGTCAACTGGAAAGACGTTTTGCGGGATTTCTGGACGCATTTCAGCGCCGCCGTGGACGAGACCAGGGAACTTCGGGTTTCCGATATCCTGGAAAAATTGAACGAAATCCTCGGCCCCCATATTTTTAAGGCGGAAAAGGAAGGCGAAGACCCGCGCGCCTGCCCCAAATGCGGTGATGGTCGACTGAGCCTGAAAGTGGGCAAGTTTGGGGCGTTCATCGGCTGCTCCAACTATCCTGAATGCCGCTACACCCGGCAGATGCAGGATATGGTGGAGAACGGCGGGAAAGCCGCCACTCTGGATGAGCCCAAGGTGCTTGGCATCGACCCCGAGAGCGGGCTTGAGGTCAGCCTGCGCTCCGGTCGGTTTGGCCCTTACGTCCAGCTCGGCGAAGCGCTCGACGGGGAAAAGCCGAAGCGCGGTTCGATTCCCAAGGACATGGATGTTGACAGTATCGACCTTGAGCAGGCGTTAGCTCTGATCAACCTGCCGCGAGAAGTGGGCACGCACCCCGAAACCGGCAAGCCGATCAAAGCGGCTATCGGACGCTATGGTCCGTATGTGACCCACGACGGCATCTTCGCCAATCTGGCAAACAGCGAAGAAGTATTCACCGTTGGCATCAACCGGGCGGTCAGCCTGCTTGCCGAAGCCAAGTCCAAAAAACGCCCGAGCAAGGCGGAACCCCTGAAGGTTCTGGGTGAACATCCCGAAAGCAAGGCCGAAATCAAGTTAATGAACGGGCGCTATGGTCCCTATGTCACCGACGGCAAGATCAACGCCACTATTCCCAAGGGTAAGCTTGTGGACGAGATCGATCTGGATGCAGCGGTCGAGTTGATCAACGCCAAAGCGGCCAAAGGCGGTGGCAAGGCCCGTCGCCGCGGGGGCGGCAAGTCCGCGGCCAAGTAGACGCAGAGATTTTGACCAGACACCGCAAATCCAGGAAAGACCGCGCCCAGACTCCGTTTCCAGGCAAACAGGACATTCTGCGCTTCATCGCCGAGTCGCCGGAAAGGGTCGGCAAGCGGGAGATCGCGCGCGCCTTCCACATCCGGGGCGACGACCGCATTCGGCTCAAGAAACTCCTGAAAGAGATGCGCGAAGAAGGACTGCTCGCGCAAGGGCACGGCAAGAGTCTGGAGCGTGCGGGCGAGTTGCCCCCGGTCACCGTCATCGAAGTGGTGGGAACCGACGAGGACGGCCATGCCATCGGCCGCCCCACGAGCTGGGACGACGAGGCGCCACCACCCCATATTCTGGTTCATGAGCCCAAGTTCGGCCCGGCCATGGGCAAAGGGGAACGTGCCCTGGTACGCCTGACCCGGCTGAGCGCCGACCTTTACGAGGCCACCATCATGCGCCGGCTGGAACAGGCCGCCCCCCTGGTGCTCGGCCATTTCACGATCGTCGACGGTGAAGGCCGGGTCACGCCGGTGGCCAAGAAAGCGCGCACCTATTACACGGTTACCAAAGAGCACCGCAACGGTGCGCGTGACGGCGACCTGGTGATGGCGGAACCGATCCGCGGACGTCGCCGCTCGCTCGGCCCCCGGCCCGTCCGGATTCGCGAAAGCCTGGCGAGCCTCGATGAACCGCGCGCCATCAGTCTGATCGCGATTCATGCCCACGACATCCCGTTGGACTTTCCCCGCGACGCACTGGCCGAGGCTGAAGCCGCGCGGCCCGTGGAACTGGGCACGCGGACAGATCTTCGCGATATTCCCCTGATTACCGTGGACCCGGCCGACGCACGGGACCATGACGACGCCATCTGGGCCGAACCGGATCCCGACCCCAACAACAAGGGCGGCTGGCATGTGATCGTGGCCATTGCCGATGTGGCGCATTATGTGCGGCCCGGATCGGCACTGGATATTGCTGCTCGGCAGCGGGGAAATTCGGTCTATTTCCCGGACCGGGTCGTGCCCATGTTGCCCGAGGCCCTGTCGGCCGACCTGTGTTCTCTGATGCCCGGCGAAGACCGCGCCTGCATGGCGGTTCATATGTGGTTTGACGCCGATGGCGAGATGATCCGCCACAAGTTTGTGCGCGCTCTGATGCGCTCGGCCGCCAATTTGTCCTATGAGGAATTCCAGGCCGCTCACGACGGCAATCCCGGCGAAGATGCCGCACCCCTTGTGGACTCGGTCATCAAGCCGCTGTTCGGTGCCTACCGGGCGCTTGCCAAGGCGCGGGCCGCACGCCAGCCGCTCGACATCGAGATGCCGGAACGCAAGATCGAGCTCGCCCCCGACGGCAAGGTGGTGGCGATCCGTGAGCGGGAACGACTGGACGCCCACAAGCTGGTCGAAAATTTCATGATCGCCGCCAATGTTGCGGCGGCCGAAACCCTGGAGGCCCGCAGACAGCCATGCATGTACCGGGTGCACGAGGAACCGGCGCTCGACAAGGTCGCGGCGCTGCGGGAGTTTCTGGGCGAGCTCGGCTTCAACCTTGCCAAGGCGCAGGTGCTGCGCCCAGCGGTGTTCAACCGGGTCCTGGAGCGGGCCATTGACACGCCGCATAAGCATGTGGTGAACGAAATGGTGCTCAGAACCCAGAGCCAAGCGTACTATAGCGCCGAAAATCTGGGGCACTTCGGCCTGTCCCTCAGGCGATATGCCCATTTCACCTCGCCAATCCGGCGGTATGCGGATGTGCTTGTGCATCGTGCACTGATCTCGGGCCTCAAGCTTGGCCCGGACGGTCTTTCGGCGGAAGATCGGGAGCGGTTCGAGGAAACCGGAGAGCATATTTCCGCCACCGAACGGCGTGCCATGGCGGCAGAACGGGATTCCGTTGATCGTTATCTAGCCGCTTACCTTGAAGACCGGGTGGGCGCAACCTTTGCAGCGCGCATATCCTCGGTCACCCGCTTCGGCCTGTTCGTCTCGTTGGAGGAATCCGGGGCCGACGGTCTGATCCCCCTCTCAAGCCTGAACAGCGACTACTTTCATCACAATGCCGCTCATCATCGCCTGGAAGGCGAACACACGGGCCGAATTTATGCCCTTGGCGACCGGGTCCAGGTGCGCCTCCTCGAATCCAGCGGCATTTCGGGGGCCATGCGCTTTGAGCTGCTGGAAGACACCGACGCTGAAAGGCCGTCATCACGGCGCAGCAGAGCAACACGCACGAGACGCAAGGCTTCCGGAAACGCCAAACGTGGCGCCAAGGGGAAACGTCGCCCTAGGTAATTCCGAGGCGTGATAACGCTTCGGCCACGTCGTCGCCAAACCGTGCGCCCTTGGTGAGAACGGGCACCTCCCGCGGCAGGTCGCGCAATCGCTCGTCACCACGGTCCATGCTGGTCAGTAACGCGACCGGCAAATTCCGTGTGCTGGGCATTGCCCGGAGCGCGCAGACCAGATCGATCCCTTCAAAGCGTTCGAGAATGGCAGAGACGATCACCAGATCGGGACGGGCATGGACCACATACTCAAGCACCTCGCCTGGACTCTGTACCGTGGTGACCCGGTAACCACATGCCCCAAGCTCGCTGGCGACGTAGCGTGTGGCGGTGGAGCGGGGCGCCACCAACAGGATTTCCACGTCGCGCACCTCGATATCATCGGGCTCGAAGCTGCCTCCCCGAACCGGCAGCGCCCGGACCAGACGCGCGATTTCTTCGCCGCTGGCGTCGATGGCGTTCTCGGCCAGTTCCGCCGTACGGTCGAGAAAGCATTGAAGATCACCCAGCGCCGCCTCATCCAGTTTGTCGAGGTCAGCCATATAATCCTCAAGGCGATGGGCAAACACGGCGACACCGGGAAAGCCGAACACAGCCCCGAGGCCCTTGAGATTGTGGGCGTCCTTTCTGAAGACGGTCAACCCGCCTTCACCCCGCCTGAGCGCGGCGAGGGCTTCCCCCATGCGCTCCAGAGTGTCCTCGACGGCATCCCGCCCCTCTTGCATGTATTCTGCTAACAGCTCGTCCTGCTCCACCAGACAATCCCCAGTACAATACAGATCGACGGCCCAAAGATGCCCCGAAATGGTTAGGAATTTCTTGTGGCAGCGAGCGCACAGTTTCGCTTGACTTCACCTTCGCCTTCGCTATGGTGACCGCCAATTCACGCTGTGCCCTATTGAAAACGAGACGGTAGCACCATGGCCAAACCGACAACCATCAAGATCAAGCTGGTGAGCACCGCCGACACTGGCTACTACTACGTGACGAAAAAGAATCCGCGTACCCAGACGGAAAAGCTCACCATGCGCAAATATGACCCAGTCGTGCGCAAACACGTCGAATTCAAGGAAGCGAAAATCAAGTAACCTTGAACCGGGTCTAATCGGGATTGCACGGCCGGAGAATTCTCCGGCCGTTTTGCTGTGGGAAGCGTTGGTTTCGCGATCCTGGCTGGACGAAGACGGCGGATTGGCCCGGATTCCCCACGAAGGTGGTGGATGTATCTGATCCTCAGGCGGCCTGTGCCGCGACCACCACCTGGTTGCGGCCATTGTTCTTCGCTTCGTAGAGCGCCTTGTCAGCACGGTCGATAAGGCTCTGCGCAGATCCGGCCCCGGCCTGCAGGGTTGCAACGCCGGCGCTGATCGTCACCGAAATTGGCGTGGCAACACCGGGCACCGTAAATGGATGGCCCTCGATTTCACTGCGCAGGCGTTCGGCCACGGTCCGGGCGTAGTCGAGGTCCGTGTCCGGCATGATGACGACAAATTCCTCACCGCCAAACCGGGCTGCCAGATCGACTCCCCGGATATTGCGAGCAATGCGCTTCCCGAATTCGCGGAGCACCTCGTCCCCTGCGCTGTGGCCATACTCGTCATTGACCTGCTTGAAGTAGTCGATATCCAGCATCAACAATGAAATGGGCTTTTTTTCCTTGTGCGCCGCGGACATCAGCGCTTCCAGATGCGATGACATGAAGTGGCGGTTGTAGAGACCTGTGACCGCATCGGTCATGGCCATCTGGAAGTTCATGTGCATGTTGCGGCGAAGCCTGTCACCATAACGCTTGCGCCGTATTTGGGTGCGCGCCCGGGCCAGCAATTCGTTACGATCAATGGGTCGCACCAGATAGTCGTTTACGCCAAGCTCGAACCCTTTTACCAGGTCTCTGGAATCGTTTTCGTCCACCACGATCAGGATCGGGACATGCCGGCTGTTCTCGAATGACCGCAATTGCGAACAGACGCGCAAGCCGTCTGTGGCAGCAAGCGCCAAACTGACGATGGCAAGGTCGGTTTCGTTTTCCTGGGCAAGATTCACAGCCGTCTGCCCATCGGCGACGATTTCCACCGTGCCCAGTTCACCCAGGACATCGGCCATACGTTCGGCCGAACGCCGCTGGTCGTCAACCACGAGGATCCGGGCGTCGGTGACCTCGGAACTAATGTCAATGGCCACCATGTCGTTCCCGCCAAGCATTTGGCCGGTGGCTTCCCGCATCCGCAATTCATCGGTCAGCATCTTCAGACGGACCAGAGATCGCACCCGCGCCAACAGCGCTATATCGTGAACCGGCTTGGTCAGAAAGTCGTCAGCCCCCGCTTCAAGACCAGTAACCCTGTCTTCCTGCTGATCCAGCGCCGTAACCATCACCACCGGCAGATGAGAGGTCCGGGGATTGGACTTGATCCGGCGACAGACTTCGAAACCATCCATCCCCGGCATCATAACATCGAGGAGAACTATGTCCGGGTGCGCCGTCTCCACCAGTTCCAGCGCCATTTCCCCGCTGGTGCAGCAGACGACATCGAAATACTCGCTGGTCAGCTTGGCTTCCAGCAGCTTGACGTTTGGAAGAACGTCATCGACGACGAGAACCCGGGCCGTCATCTCTCCCTATTCCGTAAATCGTTTGACGGTCTCAATAAAACCGGCAACGTTGATGGGCTTGGCGATATAGTCTTCGCATCCGCCTTCGCGAATTTTTTCCTCGTCGCCCTTCATGGCGAACGCCGTGACGGCAACCACGGGGATCACCTTCAGCGCCTCATCTTCCTTGATCCACTTGGTAACTTCAAGCCCCGATACTTCCGGGAGCTGAATATCCATGAGAATCAGGTCGGGTTTGTGCTGCCGGGCAAGCTCCAGCGCTTTCATGCCATCATTGGTCTTGATGGTTTCATATCCGTGAGCGCCGAGCAGATCGGAAAACAGCTTCATGTTGAGTTCGTTATCCTCAACGATCAGCACCTTCTTCGCCTTTCCGGACGAGTTTTCCTGACTTTCGGCCATCGCGACCATATTACGAATCCCTTGGCTAATCGGGCGGGCCACACTGGTACCGCTCCAAACAGTTCATGGCACAATACAGCAGCCAACGACGCACCGCGAAGCGGCGCATCCATAACTGAAGGTCTGCCCAACGGGGCAAATTTTGGTTAGTATAATGCCCTTAACATCCTAATTAAATGTTAGCAGTTGTCTATAATTGTGCGGGTATCACAGGACATGGCCGAGACGACCGCGCTGCGCGCGGTGGCGTTCATCGTGGCGGACGAGGCCGCGCGTGCTGGACTGTTGCGCATGACAGGCATCGGTCCCGACAATCTGCGCCACGGACTCGACGACCCGGCGGTCCTGGCCGGGGTTCTTGAATTTCTGCTTGCCAACGAACCAAGACTGCTTTCCTTTTGTAGGGAAAACGGGCTCGACCCTCGCCTGCCGGCGGCCGCCCATCGTCGCTTAACCCGCGGGGAAGGCTTGTCGGATCCGGACCTTTGAAGATTAGAAGCAAAGACATTTGATGAACTCCTCCACAGCCAGGAAACGACGTTCCGAAAGCTCCGCCCTTGCACCCTTCACGCAGGAACAGATTGCGGATCTGGATATCAAGGGTCCCCGCCCGCTCGTGGTGTCCGATGCCGACGAGGTTCTGGTGCGCTTTGCCGAACCGCTGGAACGGTTTCTCAGCGAGCGCGATCTCTATCTGGACATCGTTGACTACCGCCTTGTGGGCAACATCCGTCGCCAGAGCGATCATAGCCCTGTCGATCAGGACACCGTGTTCGGGCTGATCGATGACTTCTTCGAAAAGCGCGTGGATCACCTGCCGCTGGTCGACGGCGCGGTCGAGGCGCTGGAATCGCTGGCCAGGCACGCGGATGTTGTCATTTTGACCAATGTGCCCAACGCCTATCGGGATCGTCGGATTCAGGCGTTTCAAAGCCTGGGCCTGAATTTTCCGGTGGTCGCCAACAGCGGCCTCAAGGGGGGCGCAGTGCGTGTGCTGGCCGACCTGGCCGCCGGGCCGGTTGCGTTCGTGGATGACATCGACCGGCATATTGCGGACGTGGCCACCACGGTGCCCGACAGCTACCGCATTCATTTTGTCGCTGACCCGCGCCTGGCCGCCGTCTGCGAGCGGGCACCCCACAGCCACCACCGATCCGACTGCTGGCGGCGGACCTCCGAGGCCATCGAGAAATTTCTCGAAGGTGCAACCGGCTAGAT
>RFJA01000259.1 GCA_003695065.1 Alphaproteobacteria bacterium | reverse complement strand
GCAACCATTCCGGGGCTCGAAAAGGCCGAGATAATTCGGCCCGGGTATGCCATCGAATATGATTTCGTGGATCCCCGGGAACTGCGGCCCACCCTGGAGACCCGCCGGGTCGGGGGGCTCTATTTTGCGGGGCAGATCAATGGGACGACCGGCTACGAGGAAGCGGCGGCGCAGGGTTTGATGGCCGGTCTCAACGCAGCGCGAGCCGTGGGGGGGCAGGACCCGGTGGTGCTCGATCGGGCGCAGGGCTATATCGGCGTCATGATCGATGATCTGGTGACGCGTGGCACCCGGGAGCCCTATCGGATGTTTACCTCGCGGGCCGAATATCGCCTGACCCTGCGCGCCGACAATGCCGATCAGCGCCTGACCCCGATCGGGATTGACATTGGCTGTGTCGGCGCCGTGCGACATCGTGCGTTCCAGGAAAAGCGCCGCGCTCTGGAGGACGTCCGGGCTCGGCTGACCGCGCGACGGCTGTCGCCGAGTGAAGCGGCCGGCTATGGGATCAAGGTCAATCAGGACGGGGTGCGCCGCACCGGGCTTGACCTGCTGGCCTATCCGGAGGTGACCTTCGCGCGGCTGGTGGACATTTGGCCGGACCTTGCCGGAACGCCCCGGGCGGTGGCGGAGCAGATCGAGATCGACGCCCACTATCAGGGCTATCTAGATCGCCAACAGGCGGATATCGCGCGATTCCGCAAGGACGAGGCGCTCCGCCTTGCTGACGATCTCGATTACGATGGCATTGGGGGGCTTTCGGCGGAGGTGCGGGAGAAGCTGAAAGCGGCGCGGCCTGCCACACTGGGCGCCGCGGCGCGGGTGCCGGGGGTGACTCCGGCAGCGATAACCGCGCTCCTGGGGCATCTGCGCAAGACCGAGCGGAGGCGCTCGGCGTGACCCAGGGCTATACGCCTGACATGTTCTTGCACGATACCGGTGTTTCACGTGAAACACTGGAGCGGCTCCGGACCTATGCCGACATGCTCGGCGCATGGCAGTCCCGGATGAATCTGGTGAGCGCCCGCACCCTGCCCGATCTGTGGCATCGCCACATGCTCGATTCAGCGCAGATTCTTGCTCTGGCCGAAGATGACCGAGCGGCTCGGGGGCGGCCCCTGGTGTGGCTTGATATTGGCAGCGGCGCTGGCTTTCCCGGCCTTGTGACAGCGATCATCACCGGCGAGACGGTGCATCTGGTGGAAAAAAGTGCCAAGAAGTGCCGTTTTCTGAAGGCCGTGGCCGAAGCCGTCGCGCTGTCGGCCCGGGTTCACAACGTCCGAATCGAAGCCCTGGAGGGGGTACTCGAGGCTCCGGTTGATGTGGTGACCGCGCGGGCCTGTGCGCCGCTTCCCAAGTTGCTCGAATTGGCCTATCCTTGGCTTTCCGGCGGGGCGGTGGGGCTCTTTTTAAAGGGGCAATATCTAGATAGGGAATTGACCGAAGCCACTAAATGTTGGAGACTATCCAGCCGGTCCTTCCAAAGCCGGACCAGCCCCGAGGGTCGCATTCTGCGTGTGGAGGAGCTTGACCGTGTCTGAGCAAACAAGCCCGAAAAACCTGGACGATCTGGCTGCCGATACGCGCCGTCACCAGCGCCGGATCATTGCCGTTGCCAATCAGAAAGGCGGGGTGGGCAAGACCACCACGACCATCAATCTGGCGACCGCTCTCGCGGCGGTGGGGCGCAAGGTGCTGATCCTCGATCTTGATCCCCAGGGCAATGCCAGCACCGGGTTTGGGGTGGACCGGCAGGCCCGCGCCTGTTCGACCTATGATGTGCTGATGGCGGAGGCGCCGCTTGCCGATGCGATCGTGTCCACCGGCGTGCCAGGACTCGATCTGGTGGCGTCCACGGTGGATCTTTCGGGGGCCGAGCTTGAACTGATCAACGAGGACCGGCGCTGTTATCGCCTGCGCGATGCGCTGACATCCGCGGCCGCAGCCGAATATGACTATATCCTGATCGATTGTCCGCCGTCCCTCAATCTGTTGACCCTCAACGCTCTGACGGCGGCCCATTCGGTCCTGGTGCCGTTGCAGTGCGAGTTTTTCGCCCTCGAGGGCTTGAGTCTGCTATTGAAAACGGTGGAGCGGGTGCGCGCCAACTTCAATCCTGAAATCGACATTCTCGGTGTGGTGCTGACCATGTTCGATCGGCGCAACAACCTGTCCGACCAGGTGGCGGCTGACGTGCGCAGTTTTCTGGGCGACAAGGTCTATGAGACGGTGATCCCGCGCAATGTCCGGGTTTCCGAGGCGCCGTCTCACGGCAAACCGGCGCTGCTTTATGACCACAAATGCGCTGGGAGTCAGGCCTATATCAGACTGGCGTCCGAAGTGCTGCGGCGGGAACGCGCCCGGGTTGCGGCATGAGACAAGGCGGAGACATGATGACAGAAGACAAGGCAACCAGAGCCAAAGCGAAACCGCACGGGCTGGGGCGCGGGTTGTCGGCGCTCCTGGGGGCGGAGGCGGAGGACTACGCCTCCCTAGACAAGGTGCGGGACACCAAGGCCGTGCCCATCGAGCTGTTGCGGCCCAGCCGCTACCAGCCGCGTCAGGTGTTCGATACCGAACGTCTTGATGAACTGGTCGAATCGATCCGCGAAAAAGGCATTCTCCAGCCGATTCTGGTGCGTCGCCTGACCGAGGACCCGGGCCAGTACGAAATCATCGCCGGGGAACGGCGCTGGCGTGCCGCCCAGAAGGCCAAGCTCCACAAGGTGCCGGTGGTGGTCAAGGAGTTTTCCGATGCCGAGGCGCTTGAAGTCGCGATCATCGAGAACGTGCAGCGCGCCGACCTGTCTCCGATCGAGGAGGCCCGTGGCTACAGTCGCCTGATCGAAGAGTTCGGCCATACCCAGGAACAGGTGGGACAACTTGTGGGAAAAAGCCGCAGCCATGTGGCCAACATGCTGCGTCTTCTCGGGTTGCCCGAGGCGGTTCAGGACATGTTGGCCAGCGGTCAGCTCACAATGGGTCACGCACGCACGTTGATCAATGCCGAGGACCCGCTGGCACTGGCAAAAAAAATCGTCGAAGACAACCTGAACGTGCGGGCCGCCGAAGACCTAGCCCGTTCGGGACGGGCGAAACGGACCCGGCCGCGGGCAGCCAGCCCGACCCAGGCCAAGGATCCCGATACGTTGGCGTTGGAAAAGGACTTGTCCCAGACCATTGGACTCAAGGTCACGCTCAACGATCAGGGCGGCGGCAAGGGAAGTTTGCGAATCGAGTACCAGACTCTGGAGCAGCTCGACGAAATCTGTCGCCGGCTCTGCCAGAATTAGCCGAAACTCCGGATTCCGGGTACCATCGGGGATTTCCTATTGACATCCGCCGGTTTGGGTCTCATCTAAAGAAGACCAAAACGGTATGAATTATGGCGTTCCGCCTGGTCGGCATAAACTGGCCGAGGCGGGAGGCAGGGACGCAGCCCGATGATCAGACTGACCAAGCTGGCCGATTATGCGGTGGTGCTGATGAGTTCCATCGCCGAACATCCAGACGCTGTCCACGCGGCGGCCGACGTGGCGCGTGACACCCATATCCCGGCGCCGACGGTCAGCAAGATCCTGGGCGCCATGGCCCGCGCCGGGCTCCTGGTTTCGCACCGCGGGCTCAAGGGCGGGTTTTCGCTGGCCCGCGCGCCCCAGGAGATAACCGTGGCCGACGTGATTCGCGCCATCGATGGGCCGATTGCGCTGACCAATTGCATCGAGGAGGCGCCGGGGGCGTGCGAAATTCTGGACTGCTGCCGGGTCCGCGGCTATTGGTACCGGATCAATGCGGCGGTGACATCCGCGCTTGAAGATGTGACGCTTGCTGAAATCTCGTCGCCGATTCCCGAGTTTCTCGGCCATCAGCCGTCGTTTGCACCGGCTCGCCCGCCGGCGGTCCGCCCGGACGATCCCTGTCCCGGCGCCCGTTTGTTTTTCGAATGAAGTGTTGGAGCTAAGCGCTTAAGCCATGGCTATCACCCCGGAAACCCGCGAAACAGTCGCTGACGTCACCGGCAAATACAAATACGGTTTCGTGACCGATATCGAATCCGAGTTGGCGCCCAAAGGCCTCAACGAGGACATCGTGCGCTTCATCTCGGCCAAGAAAAAAGAGCCGGACTGGCTTCTGGAATGGCGGCTCAAGGCCTATCGCCGCTGGCTCAGGATGAAAGAACCGACCTGGGCCAAGCTCAGATATCCCAAGATCGACTTCCAGGACGCCTATTATTACGCGGCGCCAAAGACCAGGGCCGATGGGCCCAAGAGCCTCGATGAGGTCGATCCCGAAATTCTGGAAACCTACAAGAAGCTCGGTATCCCCTTGCAGGAACAGAAGATTCTCGCGGGTGTGGTGGCCGTGGACGCGGTGTTCGACAGTGTATCGGTAGCCACCACCTTCAAGGAGAAGCTCAAGGAAGCGGGGGTCATCTTCTGCTCCATCTCGGAAGCGGCACGGGACTATCCGGAGCTGATGCGCA
Source organism: Alphaproteobacteria bacterium (assembly GCA_003695065.1). Lineage (GTDB taxonomy): Bacteria > Pseudomonadota > Alphaproteobacteria > Sphingomonadales > Govanellaceae > J090. The sequence goes on along the minus strand of RFJA01000259.1, from coordinate 14,840 downwards.
AATATCTGGGCACGGTCGTGCCCTATTCCGACAATTTCTACGCCACGCTTAATTCGGCGGTGTTTTCCGACGGTACCTTCGTCTATGTGCCCGAGGGCGTGCGGTGTCCGATGGAGCTTTCCACCTATTTCCGGATCAACGAAGCCAAGACCGGGCAGTTCGAACGGACCCTCATCATCGCCGACAGGGGGTCTTATGTGAGCTATCTCGAAGGCTGTACAGCGCCGATGCGGGACGAAAACCAGCTTCACGCCGCGGTTGTGGAGCTGGTGGCTCTTGACGACGCTGAGATCAAATATTCCACCGTGCAAAACTGGTACCCGGGCGACGAAAACGGCAAGGGCGGCATATACAATTTCGTCACCAAACGCGGGGCGTGCCGGGGGCGTAACGCGAAAATCTCCTGGACCCAGGTGGAGACCGGTTCGGCGATCACCTGGAAATATCCGAGCTGCATCCTCGAAGGGGACAACTCCCAGGGTGAGTTCTACTCGGTGGCGATCACCAACAACATGCAACAGGCCGATACCGGCACCAAGATGATCCACATGGGGAAAAACACGAAAAGCCGTATCATTTCCAAGGGGATATCCGCCGGGCGCGGGCAGCAGACCTATCGAGGTCTCGTGCGTGTCATGGCCGGAGCCGAGGGCGCCCGCAATTTTACCCAGTGTGACAGTTTGCTGCTTGGCCACGAGTGCGGGGCGCACACCGTGCCTTATGTGGAGGTGCGCAACCCGTCGGCCCAGGTGGAGCACGAAGCCACCACCTCCAAGATCAGCGAGGACCAGCTCTTCTATTGCATGCAGCGCGGACTCAATGCGGAAGACGCCGTGGCCATGATCGTCAACGGGTTCTGTCGCGACGTGATGCAGCATCTGCCCATGGAATTCGCGGTGGAAGCACAGAAACTCCTTGGAATCTCTCTGGAAGGCAGCGTTGGATAAGATGTCTCAGACACCTAAATTGCTTGAAATCGAGGATCTCCACGTCAGTGTCGACGGCCAGGAAATCCTCAAGGGGATCAATCTCGCCATCGATGCGGGCGAGGTCCACGCCATCATGGGGCCCAACGGCTCGGGCAAATCAACCCTGTCCTACACGCTGTCGGGCCGGGAAGGTTACGAGGTGACGCGGGGCGCGGTGCGCTATCTGGGCCGTGACCTGTTTGCCATGGAGCCCCACGAGCGCGCTGCCGCCGGAATATTTCTCGGCTTCCAGTATCCCGTGGAGATCCCCGGTGTTTCCAACATGAATTTCCTGAGGACCGCTGTGAATGCTATCCGCAAGGCCAACGGGCAGGAGGAGATGCCGGCAGCGGAATTTCTCAAGTTGGTGCGGGAAAAGGCCCGGGCGCTTGAAATGGATCCGGAGATGCTCAAGCGCTCGGTCAACGTGGGTTTTTCGGGTGGCGAGAAAAAACGCAACGAAATGGTGCAGATGGCCGTACTCAACCCCAAACTCGCCATTCTTGATGAAACCGATTCCGGCCTTGATATCGATGCTCTCAAAGAGGTGTCCCGGGGCATCAACGCGATGCGGGGACCGGAGCACGCGATTTTGCTGATCACCCACTATCAGAGGCTGTTGGAATATGTGGTGCCGGATGTGGTGCATGTGCTGGTACGGGGCCGGATCGTGACCTCTGGCGGCAAGGAGCTGGCCCATGAACTTGAACGCGAAGGCTATGCTGCGTTCACCGAGGCGGCGTAAGGACAACGATCAGGCGATGCAACAAACCGCAGAAGCTCGATATATTAGCGCGTATCGGTCCCAGTTCGACCGACTTGCGGGCGGTGACCTTCCGGACTGGCTGAGGGCCTGCCGCGGCGCTGCCATGGAGCGGTTTGAAACGCTCGGTCTGCCGACCCGGAAACTTGAGGACTGGAAATATACCAATCTTGCTGCGCTTGCGCGCACCGCGTTCGCCCCGGCAGAACCGGACACAGCGGCGCCGGTGGATTTGGACGACGGTTTCATTCCCGGGCTTTCCGGGCCGCGCGTGGTGTTCGCCAATGGCCTATTCGATCCCAAACGCTCCGATCTTGCGGGGCTGCCGGACGGTGTAACCCTGTTGCCTCTGCGCGAAGCGCTGAACACCCGGGCTGACCTGGTGCAGCAGATTCTGGATGCAGAGAGCCCGGACAACGGCCTGCGGGCGCTCAATACCGCGCTTCTGGCCGACGGTTTCCTGTTGCATGTGGCAGCGAATGTGGCAGCGGATGCACCGATCACCGTGGTGCACGCGACAGGCGACGGCTTTGCCGAACGCGCCGCACAGCTCCGCCATATTGTTGTCCTGGACGATAACGCCCGGGCCAGCTTAGTGGAGATTTTCATCGGCACCGGGACTGAGAGCTACTGGGCCAATCCGGTGCGCGATCTGCGCTGCGGGGCGGGAGCCTGTCTCGAGACCGTGACCATCATTGATGAAGGCGCCGGGGCGGTGCATACCGGGCACAGCGAAGTGCGCCTTGACCGGGAAGCCCGGTCGGACCAGGTCGCCCTCCTGATCGGCGGTGCGACAGTGCGACACGAGCTGCGTGTCGCGGTTGCGGGTGAAGGGGCACAAGCCAACCTCGCGGGGGCCTGTCTCGGCGCCAATGGCCAGTCCTTTACCGTGTTTACGGAACTGGATCATCAGGTTCCCCATGGTCGAAGCAACCAGGTGTTCCGGAGCGTTCTGGATGCGGGCGCCCATTCGGCGTATCAGGGTCGCGTGGTGGTGCGCAAGGGCGCGCAGAAGACCGATGCGTCCCAGGCCAACCACAATCTTCTGTTGGACCGGTCGGCCGAGGCCGATACCAAGCCCGAGCTGGAAATCTACGCCGACGACGTCAAATGCGCTCATGGTGCCACTGTCGGGGAGCTGGATGGGGACATGCTGTTCTATCTCCAGTCCCGGGGCATTGATCCGGACACCGCGCGCTCGATTCTCGTGGAGGCGTTTGTTGGGGAAGTCGTTGAGAAAATCGCCCATACCCATGTTCGCGACAAGGTGGCCGACATGGTTTCCGGGTGGATGAAGCGACAGGGAGCGGCGATCACATGACCATGGCAATGACACCAGCAGCCGATAGGCCGACCATCGACGTGGAGAAGTGGCGCGCCGATTTCCCGATTTTTCGCGAAACCGTAAACGGCAAACCGCTGACCTATCTGGACAGTGCAGCCAGTGCCCAAAAACCCCAACTGGTGATCGACCGGATCTCCCGGGTGTATGAGCGGGAGTACGCCAATATCCACCGGGGCATCTACCATCTGGCCCAGGTGGCAACCGAGGCGTTCGAAGATGCGCGGGAAAAGCTGCGCGCCTTCCTCAATGCGGCCAGCGCCAACGAGATCGTTTTCGTCCGGAACGGAACCGAAGCCATCAATCTGGTGGCCCAGTCCTACGGTCGTGGCTTCCTGAAAGCCGGCGACCAGATTGTCCTGTCCCGCATGGAACACCACTCCAATATTGTGCCCTGGCAGATCCTGCGCGATCAGATCGGCATCGAGATCAAGGTGGTCCCCATCGACCGCGACGGCAATTTCCTGCTGGACGACTTTGAAAAACTATTGTCGTCCCGGACGAAACTTGTTGCGATCACCCATGTGTCCAATGCGCTGGGCACGGTGACACCCGTTGCCGACATTATCGCCCGGGCGCACGATGCTGGGGCCAAGGTGTTGGTGGACGGGTGCCAGGCTGTCCAGCACATGCCGGTGGATGTGCAGGCGCTTGACGCCGACTTTTATGTGATGACCGGGCACAAGCTGTACGGGCCGTCGGGGATCGGGGCGCTGTATGCCAAGGAGTCGCTCCTTGACGCCATGCCGCCCTATCAGGGTGGCGGCGAGATGATCGAACAGGTCTCCTTTGAGAAGACCACCTACAATACCCCGCCCCACAAGTTCGAGGCCGGTACGCCCAATATCGCCGGGGCAATCGGGCTTGGTGCCGCCATTGACTATGTGAATGGCATTGGACTCGATGCGATCGCTGCCCATGAAAGGATGGTGTTCGACTATGCCTGGCAGCGGCTTCAGGAGGTGCCCGGGCTTGACATCGTCGGTCGGGCAACGAACCATGCCTCGCTGATTTCCTTTGTGATGGACTGCGCCCATCCCCATGACATCGGTACGATCCTTGATCGCGAGGGCGTGGCCATTCGTGCCGGCCATCATTGTGCCCAGCCGGTGATGGATTTCTTCGATGTGGCTGCCACGGCGCGTGCTTCGTTCGGGCTTTACAACACCCGCGAGGATGTGGACGCGCTGGTGCAGGCGCTTCTGAAGGTGCGGGATATTTTCGGCTGACCGGAAGGTCCGGAGAAGGAACAGCCATGAGTGAGGGCGGATTTTTGAAATCGTTTCTCAAGGGGCGGCGGCCTGACGATATCCAGGCGACGGAATCGGAGGAGCCTGTGGAGAAATCACCGACCGACGTCAGGAACCCGGCGGAAAATGGCCCAGTGGACGCCGAGGCTAGCGACCAGGTCGGGGGTGGCGACACTGGCGACCGTGCGCTGGAAATGCGCGTCATTGACGCCCTGCGCGAGATCTATGATCCGGAGATTCCGGTGAATATTTACGAGCTCGGTCTGGTTTATGACGTCACGGCGTCAGAGTCCGGCGATGTGAAGGTGGTGATGACGCTCACCACGCCCCATTGTCCGGTGGCCGAGAGCATGCCGGGCGAAGTGGAAACCCGGGTGCGCGACGTCGAGGGCGTGCGCGATGTGCAGGTCGAGCTGGTTTGGGATCCGCCCTGGGACATGACCATGATGTCCGAGGCGGCGCGTCTTGAACTCGGTTTCATGTAAGCCCACCTGATAGAGTGTCCACGGGAGTTAGGTAGCAAGGTGCACGGATGACGGAGAATAGCATTACCCCGACCATTACCATTACCGATGCCGCTGCGGCCCGGATCAGGGACCTCCTGGCGCGCCGTGGCAGGCCCAGCGCCGGTATCCGGTTGGGCACCCGGACCCAGGGGTGTTCGGGTCTGTCCTACGCGGTCGACTATGTGGACGAACCCCGGCCCGATGACCAGGTGATCGAGGACAAGGGCGTGCGGCTTTATATCGACCGTGCATCGCTGGCCTATATTGCCGGGAGCGAAATGGACTATGTGGAAGACAAGTTCACGTCCGGTTTTACGTTCAATAACCCCAACGAAACCGGGCGCTGTGGTTGCGGGGAATCGTTCACCGTGTGATCACCGCTCCCGGCGCCGTGTTGGTCATCCCGGGCGGCGGCATCGGGCTATAGGTCTGCCAGCCGCCGTTTGAGCCGATCGATCAGGATCTCGCTGCTCTTCAGGTGCTTTTCCTCGGTCTGCAGGATCGCTGTGAACGCCCGTTTTTTGAGCGAGCGAACGCTCAACCCCCTGCTTGCTCCTTCCTGCCGGGCTTCATCGAGCAGTATATCGATCAGGCGTTCGGCCGCGTTCATGCGGCCGAAAATATAGTCGTTCTCCCGGTCCTTGCGGCTGAAGAATGCGCCGAAATTGCGCATGGCGACTCCTTTGAGGGATAGTCCCGTCTTGCCGGAGGCCAGCGTTTTTGCGTCTTCAGGGCTGATCCGGTCGACCTTGATTTCGTTGAACTCGCCGATATCTCGGGTTCCCATGATCGAATAGCTGATGACATCCCAGAACCCGAAGCCGAGATAGGCAACCAGCAGCTCTCGGGTCAGCGCTTCGGGCCAGGCGGGCCCATGAATTTCCGCCAGAATGGCATCTGCCGCGTGTTTCACGCTCGCGAGATCAAGCGCTGTACCCAGATTTTCCATCAGCTCCCCGATTGGTTTGCGGTGAGCCGAAAAATAGGTCTTCGGATCGATTGCGGAAACGGCGGTGTTCTGGCCGAGCGGGATGAATGTCTTGCGGATTTGAGCTCGCAGGTCCTCGCCCAGGAAGCTCCGGTCGTCGAAACGGCGCAGCGATGCCAGACACTGGTAAAACCGCTCTTTCAATCGGTCGATCTGTCCGGGTTCCAAGCCGACAAGGGCGTCGCTACTGCGCTCGTACAGAGAATTCGTTTCGCGGATTACGAACCGGATCTGCCGCCGCTGGTAACCAACATCAAAGTTCAGAAGAAATCGAATCCAGTTGGGGATCTCGACATCGGGATCCTGGAGTGATTCTTCAGGTATGGTCAATTGGGAAAAGTCGATAGGGTCATGCATGACCCAGGCCTCGATGACGGCGAAAAGCAGCGTCCTCGCCGTCCCGTCTCGCGGAAATTCGCACACTTCAGCCAGAAGATCGACGACCATACCAATCGCCTTGCGAAGCTTCAGCCGCGTATACCCTTCATAGGAATAGCCGGCGTCCGTCGCAGCCCGGATATTCGCCGCAATGCGCCAGCGCCGTATGGTGGACGCGTCGACCGGGCCGGTCGCCGGGAGGACCATGATGGTGGCCATGTGTCTGTTCACGCTTGGCTTTATGGCATCGATCACGCTGCGAATCGTGCGCACCTGGTCGTTGAAGGCGTCGATCTCCGCCAAATCATCATGCATGGGCTCGTTACGGGGAATGTCGGATAACGCCCCTTTCAGCGTGCGCCAGAGGCTTGGGACGATACCGGAGGGCGGTGGGGTCATTGCTTCCGGCGTCGGGTCGATATAGACGATTCGCCGATCCACCTCACGATAGGCGGGGCGCCCCTCTATGGACCTGATGGCATGGGCGAAAGGCTTGTTGTTGAGCACGCTACCGTCGATGAACGCGGTCCGGTCGGGATCCAGTCCCGTATCGAGATAATCACGGAAATTGCGCCTGATGAAACCTTCCTTGTGCTCCCAGGAAACGTTGCGGTCGGCCAGAGCACGCTCAATCTCTTTCAGTTGTACGGGCGGGTAGGCGCCGGGAAAACTGGATGTCGCGCGCGCGGCAAAGACCAGCGCGGGAAGGTCCTTTTCCTCGAAGTCGCTGAGCTCTGCCCCTCCAGGCCAGCTGACATAGGAAAAATTGAGTGTGACGCGATGTTCCCTTTCGGTAATCACCGGCGGATCGTGAAGCGGTATCTTCCGGACGTAACCATAGAAATCGGTCACCGTCACAAAGGCCTCCAGACGATGTCCCGAAGGCATCAGGGATGAACCCGGCGTCTTCGGCCGACCCATGGCACGAAACGCGTCATATAGCAAGCGCACCAGGTGCGGCCCGTCGAACGGCGGTTGCAGGCGACGCACCCGCAAAATAGACGGAAGTTTCTCGCTGACCCTCTGGCGCAGCCCCCCCGGCCCCATGAACCGTTTGGCGAGCGCATCGACAATTGGTCGGACCACGAAGCGGGTCCAGAAGGTAGGCGCCTCCATGGCGGTGCTGGCAAGCTTGCTGACGTCGGCTTCGTCAAGCCACATGGCGCGCAGAGGATCGATCCCGAGGTCGTGAGCGAGGGCCCGGGCGAGGAACAGTCCGTTGATTCCGCCGGCAGAAGCCCCGGCCACCGCGTCCACGATGACTCGCAACTCCACCCGTTTACCAAGCGCCTGGAGAATTTCGAAATAGATCGCTTCGGTATCCACCTCGTCCGACCCGTTCATGCCAAAGTCGTCATAGGTGGCGGATCTTCGGGCGGCACTGTCGGGATTCTTGTGGTAGGCCGCGGAAGCGCGTGCCAGCTTCAGGATCTCCTTGGTCACCCCGTGCATGTATATGGCGAGGGAGACTCCGCCAAAACATACCAGCGCCAGTCTGAGTTCCTTCTCCCGCATGGTTTTCCGTTTCTCCCGGATCAGCGCAGTCTGCACTGCCTACAGTATAGGCGGCAGTCGTTAAGGAATTGGTTAAAAATTCCTGTCAATAGTTTGTGAACCCGTCTCCGGATCAGTCCGATTGTGCCAGCGCTTTTGGTTTCACGAACGCCTCGATCCGGCCGAGGCCCCACCCGATGTCACGCCACGAGTCCACCTCGAAATGATAGACGGCCAGCGCACCGGTGGGAAACTTGCGGGCCATCGCCTCGACCTCCGGGCGATGAGCGTCGGCCGCGAGGTGAACCGCCAGCGCCTGGGTGTCGGGATTGTGTCCCACCAGCAGCAGGCGCGCCGTATGGTCGTCGACACTGCGGATCTCCTCCAGAATGACATCGGGAGACGTCAGATACAGGGCCCGGCGATAATGAACGCTTGTCTCGCCGCCCAGTGCATCGAGGATGGGCCCGAGGGTGAGCCGCGCCCGCACGGCGGTGGAGCAAAGCACATGGTCCGGGATCAGGCCGTGGTCTGCCAGGTAGCGCGCCATGCGCCGGGCGGCTCTCTCACCGCGGTCGTTCAACTGCCGATCATGGTCGGTGAGCGCGGAGTCCGGGGGGGCTGCCTTGGCGTGACGCATCAGGTAAAGGGTCTTCACGAGTTTCTCCCCGGATTGGCATTGATATCATCCGACATGTCCCTGAACGGATCAATTATGAGCGCCCAGAAGCGCCGCGTGGCCGGGTCGCGGTGAGACTTGAGGCCAATGGCGAAAGTGGCGTCGGGATTGCGGACGGTTTCGCGGTAACTGGACATCAACCGATCCCAGCACGACAGGTTGAAGCCGAAATTGCTGTTGGTCTCGGAGCGTTCCGGCGAATGATGAACCCGGTGCATGGCCGGAGTTACGATGACCAGACGAAGTGCGCGATCGAGCTGCGATGGCAGGCGCAGGTTGGAATGATTGAAAAGCGCCATGCAGCTCAGGATGACCTCGAACAGGACCACGGCAGCGGGCGGAGCGCCCAGCAGGGCCACCGCGGCCATCTTGACCCCCATGGAAAACCAGATTTCCATGGGATGGAAACGCCCGCCGGTGGTGACATCCAGTTCCTCGTCGGAATGATGGGTGCGATGCAGGCGCCACAGCAGAGGCACCCGGTGCATTGCCCGATGCTGCAGGTAGATGACAAGGTCTAGAACAATCACGCTGGCCGCAATCTCGATCCCGGCCGGCCAGCCCATTTGATTTCGGTCTACCTGATTGAACAGCCCAAAGCCGGCCTGCTCTGCCCAAACGGCTGTTCCCACCGCAAGCAGCGGGACGAGAAGTCGCACCGTCACCGCGCCAAGCCCGGCAATCGCGAGATTGCGGGTCCAGCGCTCCCACCGCGAGACCCGGCGCACCCGGGCGGGCGCGGCCTGTTCGAACGCCGCCAGCACCACAAAGGTGACGGCAAAGCAGGTGGCACGCACCATGGCTTCATAGTCGAGAAGCAGGCTTTCCATCAGGTCAGAAGTCGGAGGCGATTCCACCCACCTCCCAGTCGCCGTAGCGGGTGGGCTCGGGACCTTTGGGACCGCCGATCTCCTTCTCTGTGCGCCCGTGATCGGGAGCGTTATCGGTGGTCTTGCCCTTCTTGTCCGTTTCGCGTTTGCCGGTATCGGTCATGGGCGTTCCTTAATCAATCCACTTGCGGTTTGGCTGACCTCCTCTACATAAGAGGAAGCCGGCCTGCTTGCCAGTCTCTTGTTCGCAGCGGCCGGATATTCGGGGTGTCCTTGAGGGATGAGACAGCCATGGGATACGTTCGGACTGCTCTGTTACTGGCCGGGTTGACGGCGTTCTTTCTCGTTGTTGGCTACATGCTCGGCGGCGAGGGTGGCATGGTGATCGCGCTCATCGTCGCGCTGGCCATGAACTTCTTCGCCTACTGGAATTCCGACAAGATGGTGCTGGGCATGTATGGGGCGCGTCCCCTTGATCCGCAAAGCGCGCCGGACCTGTACGCCATGGTCCGGGATCTGGCGACGCGCGCCGACCTGCCCATGCCCAAACTCTATCTCATCGACAACCCGCAACCCAACGCCTTTGCCACCGGACGCAACCCGGAGAATGCGGCGGTCGCCGTGACCACCGGGCTTCTTGGCATACTCGATCGCGACGAGGTGGCGGGCGTGATCGCCCATGAACTGGCCCATGTGCGCAATCGCGACACGCTGATCATGACCATTGCGGCGACCATTGCCGGGGCCATTGGCATGCTGGCGAACTTTGCCCTGTTTTTTGGCAACAACCGCAACAATCCATTGGGTATTGTGGGTGTGATCCTGGTGATGGTTCTGGCTCCGATCGCCGCCATGCTGGTCCAAATGGCAATCAGCCGAACCCGGGAATATGAAGCCGATCGCGTCGGGGCGCTGATTTGCGGCCAGCCGCTGGCGCTCGCCTCGGCGCTGGCCAAGCTGCAGCGGGGCGCCGCGCGGGTCGACAATGAAACGGCCGAGCGCAACCCTGCCACGGCGCATATGTTCATCGTCAACCCGCTGCACCGGGGCGGTGTGGACAACCTGTTCTCAACCCATCCCAACACCGAAAACCGGATCGCCCGGTTGCGCGCCCTGGCCCGGGAAATGGGCGCCGAGGCAACCGCCCCGGCGGCCCCATTCACGCCTCGCCGGGGACCCTGGGGCTGATCTTGACGGGACCATCCGACAATTTACCAGTCACGGGAGGTGTCGCCACGGGGGCCCTGGTTACACGGGCCCTCGCCTTGCGCCTTCTGGTATCGGTCCTTGACCGGCACAATCTGCTGGACGAGGCGTTCGAGCGCGTGGTCGCCGGGACTGACCTGGAGGCCCGCGACCGTGCCTTTGTGCGCCGGCTGGTGACCGTGACCTTGAGGCGTCTTGGACAACTTGATGCTGTGATCGGCCATTTTCTGGACCGTCCTCTCAAGGGCTCGGCCCGGCGCATCTCCCATATTCTGCGCCTGGGGGCGGCGCAGCTTCTGTTTCTGGACACGCCGCCCCACGCGGCGGTAGCGACCATGGTGGAACTGGCCGGGCGCGAGCGCAGTCCGGCGCTGCGGCGTCTCAAAGCGCTGGTCAATGCTGTGTTGCGCAAAATATCCCGGGAGGGTGCGGCTCTGGTTGCCCGACAGGACGCGGCCCGGCTCAACACGCCGGACTGGCTCTGGCAGTCGTGGCAAACCCGGTTTGGGCCTGCTACCGCCCGGAAGGTCGCGGCGGCCATCCTGGATGAGACGGCGCTGGATCTGACCCTTCACCCCGCTGCCGATCGCGATGCCCTGGCGCGCCGCCTTGACGCCCTGACGTCACCGACCGGAGGGCTCAGGCTCAACGCCCGCGGGCGGATCAGTGACCTGCCCGGCTATCACGAGGGCCTGTGGTGGGTCCAGGACGCGGCGGCGGCGTTGCCGGCGCAGATCCTAGCACCGCGTCCGGGCGAGACGGTGCTTGATCTGTGCGCCGCGCCCGGTGGGAAGACCGCGCAGATCGCGGCGGCAGGGGCCCGGGTGGTCGCGGTGGACCAATCGCCCCGGCGGATGGCCCGGGTGCGTGATAACCTGCAGCGTCTCGGGCTGACCGCCGACCTGATCGCCGCCGACGGGGCAGCGGTGCCCCTGGACACCGCGGTAGACCGGGTTTTGCTGGACGCGCCTTGTACGGCAACCGGTACGTTGCGCCGCCACCCCGACGGCAAGTGGATCAAGGCGCCCGCAGACGTGGCCGCCATGGCTGATCTGCAGGCTCGATTGCTGGCGGCGGCGGTGGACTACCTCAAACCCGGCGGGACCCTGGTCTATTGCGTCTGTTCACTGGAAGCAGCCGAGGGTCCGGATCAGATTGCGCGGCTGCTGGCGTCGGGCGCTCCGGTAGAGCGGATTCCTGTCTGCAGCCGCGAGGTTCACGGACTGGGCGAGGCGATCCTGCCTGAAGGCGATATCCAGACGCTTCCCTTTCATGGGAGCGGCATGGATGGCTTTTTCATCAGTCGCCTCAGGCGGTTGTGACATTTGCAGGTCGTGGCCCCCGACGGTGCAAATGGCGGTTGCGAGGTTCCGGGCGAACTGGTAATCAACGTCCATGCAACGCGCCGTGAAAATTGCACCCTCCATCTTGTCCGCCGATTTTGCCCGTCTGGGCGAAGAAGTGCAGGCCGTGACGGCGGCGGGGGCCGATTATATCCACATCGATGTCATGGACGGGCATTTTGTGCCCAACATCACCATCGGTCCGTCCGTCGTCAAAGCCTTGCGCGGCCACAGCGACCGCCCGTTCGACGTCCATCTGATGATTGCGCCAGTGGACCCCTACGTTGAAGCGTTTGCCGAGGCCGGTGCGGACATCATTACCGTTCATCCGGAAGCGGGCGCTCATCTTCACCGCACCTTGCAGCTGATCAGGGGCTGCGGCAAGAAAGCGGGGGTCTCGCTCAACCCGGCGACCCCGGTTGAGGCCATCGAGAATGTCATTGGCGACGTCGATCTGATCCTGGTGATGAGCGTCAACCCGGGCTTCGGCGGCCAGAAATTCATCGAGTCCCAGCTCGCCAAGATCGAGCGGGTGCGCGCCATGATCGACGCAACCGGACGGCACATCGACCTTGAGGTGGACGGGGGGATTGATCCCGAAACCGCACCGCGTGCCATCGCGGCCGGGGCCGATGTTCTGGTTGCCGGCACGGCGACCTTCAGGGGCGGGCCCGGCGCTTATGCCGATAATATCCGGGCATTGCGCGGAAACCACAGCTAGGACCCAATCAGAAACGTCATGGGGCAACTGAGACGGCCGACAACTCATCCTCTGCCCCGCCTGATCCGGCGAGTGGGCCGGATTATCGTGCGCCAGTTGCGGCTGTTGAACTGGTTCCACCGGTTCCGCCTGGTGGGACCGCACCCCATTCGTCTGCTTGCCGTTCCCGAAGACCCCCGTCCCGGCGACCCGGTGCGCGGTGCCCGGCTGATAACCGGACGATTTGTGGAAGCCGGCCAGATTCTGACAAAGGCGGGCAAGAACGGGATCGCGGCCGAGACCTGGAGCGCCCAGGAGATCTGGACCGCCAGAGGAATATCTGACGGCTGGCGCCGCTGGTTGCACAGCTTTGGCTGGCTGCGCGACCTGGACGCCACCAGTGACAGCGACACGGCCCGGCAACAGGCCGAGGATCTGTTGCGAGCCTGGCTTGACGTGCACGACCGCTGGCAATCTTTTGGGTGGGCACCGGAAATTCTCGCCCGCCGCATCATCGCCTGGATGTGCCACGCGCCTCTGATCCTGTCGACCGGAGATCACATCTATCGCAGCCGGGTTCTCAACAGTCTGGCCCGGCAGTCGCGCCATCTGGCCCGCCGGATCGAGGACGCCGAAGCGGGACCAGACCGCATGATCGCTGTGATCGGGTTGTGTTATTCCGGGTTGTTTCTGCCCCAGGGTGGCGCGCGTTTGCGCCGGGCGCGTCAGCTTCTGGAGCGCGAGTTGAACACCGTCGTGTTGCCCGACGGCGGTGTGGTAACGCGCAGCCCCACCGATGCATTTACGCTTTTCGAGGATCTCATCGGACTGAAGCGGGCGTTCGAGCGCTCCCGCGAGGAGGTCCCCGATGGGCTCGTCAAGGCGCTTGATCGGCTGGCCCCGGCGATCAGGGCCCTGACCCATGGCGACGGAGACCTGGCGTTGTTCAATGGCGCCTATGAAGACAGGAACCGTCGGGTGTTGGACGCTCTGGGCGACGATTATGCTGGCATGCACGCCCATGACAACGGGCTTCATTCCGGTTTTCAGCGTCTGGCGCGCGGCGATACCGTCGTCATCATGGATGCCGGCCCGCCTTCGCCGCTTGCCTACAGTCACAACAACCACGCGGGGACACTCAGTTTCGAAATGAGCGTCGGCGAGGATCGCCTGGTGGTCAATTGTGGCAGTCTGGTCAGCCTTCCCGATCCGGCGGCGACGCCGCTGGCCAATGTGAAGGTGGCCGAACTGAACCTGATGGCGCGGTCCACCGCGGCCCACTCCACTCTGGTGGTCAACGATACAAATTCCAGCCAGGTGCTCGACAACGGGCTGATCGGGGACGGCCCGACCGTGGTCGATTTCGACCGCCGGGAAGACGAGACGTCGGGTCAGGGGGCAATCTGGTTCGAGGCGTCCCATGACGGTTATCGCCGGCGGTATGGCCTGGATCACCGCCGCCGGCTCTATCTGAGCGCCGATGGCACCGATTTCCGCGGCGAAGACGTTCTGATCGCGAAAAGGGGCCGCCGCCCGCTGAAATTCGACGTGCGGTTCGATCTTCATCCCGATGTCGTGGTCGAACAGGACCGCAGCGACGATGCCTTCGTGCTGTCCCTCGATGGCGGCGCCCGACTTCGGTTTCGGGTACGCGGCGGGGTCGCGGCCCTTGACGAGAGCCTCTACCTCGGTCGTCGCGACCGGCCGGTGCGCAGCAAGCAGATCGTCGTGACCGGCAACGTCCAGCCCGGTGAGACCGTGGTCAACTGGTCGTTCCGGCGTCTCGACGGCGACGACTGACAAAGGGGTTGCGCCGCGCCCGTTGATCCCTTAGAGCAACCGGCAAACACGCCACAGCGAGCGACGAAAGGGAACGCCATGACCACAACGGATCTGACAACAACGGATCTACAGCCGGTTCGCCGGGCACTTCTGTCCGTCTCCGACAAGACGGGTCTGGTAGAATTCGGCCGCTTCCTGGCGGATCAGGGCGCGGAGATCCTGTCCACCGGGGGCACCGCGAAGGTACTCAGAGATGCGGGCGTTCCGGTCGTCGAGGTATCCGACTATACCGGGTTTCCGGAAATGCTGGACGGCCGGGTCAAGACGCTCCATCCCAAGGTCCATGGCGGACTTCTGGGCCTGCGGGACAAACCGGATCATCGCGACGCCATGGCGGCCCATGATATTGGCGCCATCGACCTCGTGGTGGTCAACCTCTATCCGTTCGAGGCGACGGTGGCCGGCGGGGCCGATATGGCCACCTGCATCGAGAATATCGACATCGGCGGTCCGGCCATGATCCGCTCCGCGGCCAAGAACCACCGCTTTGTCACCGTGGTGGTGGACCCTGCCGACTACGCCGCGGTCCGCGCCGATATGGAGGCCAATGG
>RFJA01000258.1 GCA_003695065.1 Alphaproteobacteria bacterium | reverse complement strand
GGGTTTCCACCGCGGCGCGTGACAGCTTGCGCGGCTCCTCAAGTTCCTTTCTCAACAGGAACGCCAGGTCGGAAGCGGTCCGGAACAGCCATTTGCCGCCGGACTGGACCAGATTGATCCCACGACCTTCATACTCGGCGGCCAACGCAGCCAGAACCGCCGGGACATCCACCTCCTCCGGCACACGTTCAGCCAGTTCATCAACGCTCAGGGGCCTGGGCGCAGCGAACAGCAGCGCCTCGATCATGCGGGCATACTGGTCCGGCGGTCGGATATCACCTTCGGTCACGCCGTTCTCCCCTTCACTCAGATTTTGGCTCCCACGCACTCAGCCCCCCTTTACTCCGGCCGTCTTGCCCGCAGGTGCAACGGACCATAGGCCTCGGTCTGGCGCAACTCGGCCTTGCCCTGGCGCGCAAGCTCGAGGGAGGCCACAAACATGCTGGCGGTGGCCGATTTCATGGTTCGCCCGTCGGCCAGGACCTCGGGCAGGAATTTCTCCAGAGTGGTCCACTCTACCGCCTGGCCGATCATCGCCTCAAGCCGTTCCAGCGCCTGTTCCAGCGAATAGACGTTGAGGCGGGGAATATGGATGCGCGTCACCCGGTGGCGAGCATTCTGTTCGGCGTAGGCTTTCAAGAGCTCGTACAGTGTGACGTCATAGAGCGCCTTGCGGGTGACCCGCACACCCTCGGGCGCACCGCGCAGGAACACATCGCGCCCTAACTGATCGCGCGCCATGAGTTGTGCTGCCACCTCGCGCATCGCTTCGAGGCGGCGCAGCTGATGCGCCAGCCGGGCTGCCATTTCCTCGGCCGAGGGCTCTTCTTCCTCATCGTCAGGCAACAGGAGGCGCGATTTGAGGTAGGCGAGCCATGCCGCCATCACCAGATAATCGGCCGCCAGTTCCAGGCGCAGGCGCCGCGCTTCGGCCATGAACGCCAGATACTGCTCCACCAGTTCGAGGATAGAAATTTTCAAAAGATCCACCTTCTGGTGGCGCGCCAGCTCCAGAAGCACATCGAGCGGCCCTTCGAATCCGTCGATATCGACGATCAGGCGTTCCAGCCTTTCGTCCCGCACAGGAGACGAAGCGGTGAAGTCGTCAAACTCGCGGTTTTCGGCCATCAACTTTCCCGTTTCAGGCGGGCACCCCCACCACATGTGTCATGATCAGACTATACAGAAATTCCATGGGCGGCAAAATGAACCAGACGAAGATATTCCAGTTCTGGCCGAACAGGCTGCCGAGCATCGGAAAGACAAAAATCAGGCCAATCAGAATGAACATGCCATAGGGCTCAATCCGGGCCAGCGGGCGTGCCAGCGATAGCGGCAGCAACCCCACCGCCACCCGCCCGCCATCCAAGGGCGGAATGGGCAACATGTTGAACAACGCCAGCAGCAGATTAATCTGGATGGAATGAATGAGATTCAGAATCGCCCAGTCCTGCGCCGCCGCCGGCAACAATACCGCCACGTGAAGAAGCGCGCCCGACAACAAGGCCAGCGTCAGATTGATTCCCGGCCCCGCCAACGCTACCCACATCATGCCACGACGTGGGTTGGAAAGACGCATGGCATTCACCGGCACCGGCTTGGCATACCCGAACAGAAAGGGCGAGCGCATGGCAAACAGTAGCAGGGGAAGCAGAACGGTGCCAAACGGGTCGATATGACGCACCGGGTTGAGACTGAGCCGACCCATTCGCTTCGCGGTGTCATCGCCCAGCATATGGGCCACATAGCCATGGGCTGCCTCGTGCAGCGTAATGGCGAACAGCACTGGCAGAATCCAGGTGGAGACGTTGTGAACGATATCACCCATCAGGCCTTTAACTGCGCCAGCAGTTCCTCCAATTCCATAAGCCCCGCCTGCGCGTCAAACGGGTCCGCTTCGGGCGGTGCAAACGCCGCCCTGACCCGTGCTGACGCAGCGCCCCCCAGGGGCTCCACAGCCTCAAGCACGGCGCGCCGATCCTCAAGCGAGGCATTACACAACAGGGCCGCGTCGCAACCGGCCGCCAGCGCGGCAATCGCCAGATCGGGTAAGGCCCCGGTCAGCGCCTTCATGGTAAGGTCATCCGAGATCAGCATACCCTGAAACCCGATGTCGCCCCGGATGACCTCGTCAATGACCTTCCGGGACAGGGTTGCCGGGGCGTCGGGGTCAAGCGACAAGTAGGTAATGTGCGCCGTCATGGCAAGGGGCAGGTCACAGAGCGCCCGAAACGGCGCGAAATCGGTGGCGGCCAGCGTTTGCCGGTGTGCATCGACCACCGGCAGCGCCAAATGGCTGTCCTGGCCCGCCCGACCATGACCCGGGATATGCTTGACCACGGGCAACACGCCGCCCGCCATCAGCCCTTCCGCCGCGGCGCGGCCGAGCACTGCCACCAAATCGGGATCACTGCCATAGGACCGGTCGCCGATAATGTCATGGGCGCCTTCAAGCCGCAGGTCGAGCACCGGCAGACAATCGACCGATATGCCAAGATCCGCTAGCTCCACCGCCACCAGCCGACTGTTGAGCCAGGCCGCTCGTTTTCCCAGTTCAAGGCTGCCCGCCGCCAGGGCGCCGAAATCCGCCGCCGGAGGCACGGCGCGCCAGTGCGGCGGCTTCAGGCGACAGACCCGGCCACCTTCCTGATCAATCAGAACAGGTGCGTCCAAGCGCCCCACGCTGTGGCGCAGATCATCGACAAGACGGCGGACCTGATCCGGGGTCTCGACGTGACGCGCAAACAGAATGAACCCCAGGGGATCCAGCGCACGAAACAGCGCGCGCTCTTCCGGGTCGAGCACCGGCCCCGTACAATCGACAATAATGGGGCGTGGCATTTCTCTCTGACGCCAACCGACCTAGCGCTCGACCGGGAAGCAATCCTGTCCCCGGTTCTTGAGCTGGCCACAGGCGGCCTCAGCCGCAGCACGATCCCCGAAGTACCCGGCGCGCAGGCGATACAGGGTCCCGCCCGCCCGCTGCAGTGGTTCAAGGTCAGGCACCCGCCCACCGAGCAGGTCGCCGTGTTTTTCCTGCAGCATGTTCCAGGCCCGGTTTGCCGAATCGCGCGACCCGTAGGCACCCAGCTGGATCACCCAGTCACCATCCATCACGGCCGGAGCAACAGGAGCCGTCTCTTGGCCGGACCCAGGCTCTGTCACAGATGCGGTCCCGGGAGTGGTTGGCTCCGTTACGGACACATCATCCGCCTCTGCCACACCTTCATCAGGGTCTGCAGGTGCGCCCTCCGGTCCCGGTGCGGTCTCCGGCGCTGGCGGCTCGGCGGGCAGTTCCGGACCCGCTTCGAGGACAACGTCCTCCTCGCCCTGATCACCACTGACCCGATTGTAAACCAGCTTGTCGCGATCAGGCACCTCGATCCCGCCCGGATCCTCCGGCTTTTGTTTGACCGGACCCTCGGGACCGCGCACCACCGGTACCGGGGCCGGTGTCGTATCCTTGCCGCTCTGATAGGCGTAGAAGATCAGTCCCGCAAAGGCGACCACTGCCACGGCCCCTGCGATGATCAACTGGGGGCGGTATCTGGATATCAGGCTTTCGCCATCCGGCTCGGCTGGCACTTCCTCAAGCCAGGGTTTTTCCTCTTTGTCGGTCATCAGCCGCCTCCTCGCTTTGCGCTGCCCAGAATCAGTTCAATTCGTCAACCGGCTCCACACCAAGAACCATCAGCCCCGAGGCAATGACCGTCGCCACCGCGCGGGTCAGCGCCAGCCGGGCGCGCGTTGTCGCCTCGTCTTCCTCGATGAGGAACCGGAGCGACGGATCATCATTCCCCCGGTTCCACAGCGCGTGGAATTCATGCGCCAGATCATACAGGTAAAATGCCACCCTGTGGGGCTCATGGGCAGCGGCGGCTGATTCGACCAGTCGCGGCCACCCCGCCAGCGTTCTGATCAGAGCCATTTCATCAGCCGCATCGAGCGCCGACAGGTCGGCGCCGGCCAGTGCCTTGTCGCTGAAATCCGCGCCTGGGAAGGCGCCAGCGGCCTTGCGCATCACCGAGGCCGCCCGGGCATGGGCGTACTGGACATAGAACACCGGGTTGTCGCGCGACTGTTCCGTCACCCTGGCGAAGTCAAAGTCGAGCGGCGCGTCATTCTTGCGGGTCAGCATAATGAATCGCACCACGTCCTTGCCCACTTCGTCCACCACATCGCGCAATGTCACGAAGCTGCCGGCCCGCTTCGACATCTTGTACGGCTCGCCACCCCGATAGAGCTTGACAAGCTGACAGATCTTGACGTCGAGGTCCGCAGCTCCCCCGCTCAGCGCCTTGACCGCTGCCTGCATGCGCTTCACATAGCCACCATGATCGGCGCCCAGCACGTCGATTAGGTGCTTGTACCCCCGCTCGATCTTGTCCCAGTGGTAGGCCACGTCGGCGGCAAAATAGGTCCAGCTTCCGTCGGATTTCTGGACCGGTCGGTCCACATCGTCACCAAATTCGGTCGCCTTGAACAGGAGCTGCGGGCGCGGCTCCCAGTCCTCGGGCTTTTTCCCTTTGGGCGGCTCCAGCACGCCGGTGTAGAGAAGTCCCTTGCCCTTGAGATGGTCAAGCGCTGCCTCAACCCGGCCGGTCTCATGTAATGTGCGCTCGGAGAAAAACACGTCGTGGGTGATCCCAAGCGCCTGAAGATCGCCCTTGATCAGCCTCATCATTTCGTGGACGGCAATATTGCGCACCACCGGCAGCCATTCTTCTTCCGGCTTGTCCCTGAGGCCGTCACCAAACTCGTCACGCAAATGTTCGCCCACCGGCTTCAGATAGTCGCCAGGATACAGGCCTTCGGGAATCTCTCCGATATCTTCCCCCAGCGCCTCGCGGTAGCGCAGATAAGCCGAACGGGCCAGCACATCCACCTGGGCGCCGGCGTCGTTGATATAATATTCACGCAGCACCTCGTAGCCCGCCTTTTCCAGAAGCGCCGCCAACGCATCCCCGAACACCGCGCCCCGACAGTGGCCCACATGCATGGGGCCGGTGGGATTGGCCGAGACATATTCCACATTCACGCGCTCGCCACGCCCCATGGCAGAATCGCCGTACGCCGTCCCGGCGGTGAGTATCTCGGGCACCCGGGCACGCAGAAAGTCCTGGGTCAGGCGCATATTGATGAAACCGGGACCGGCGACGGTGACCTCGGACAGTTCGTCACGGGCTTCGAGGGCCGCAGCGATCATCTGGGCAATCGCCCGCGGGTTCTGCCCAGCCGGCCTGGCCAGCACCAATGCCGCATTGGTCGCGATATCACCGTGAGCCGGGTCCCGCGGCGGTTCCACCGCAACCGGGCCGAGGTCGAGCCCCTCCGGCAGGTCTCCGGCGGCCACCAGATCCCCGATGACGTGATGCAAAATCCGAGTGAAGTGATTGAAAACGTTCATAATTCGTACGTCGAAATGTCAAATAGGCGCTTGTGTTCGAGAAGCGCGTAACTGTCTGTCATACCGGCGATGAAATCAGCCACCACGCGGGCGGTTCCGGCTTTATCACAGCCTTGCGTTTTGGCAAACCATTCCGTGGGCAGGCAATCGGGTTCCGAAAGATACAGTTCGAACAGTTCACGAACCACCCGGCGGGCCTTGCTCGCCATGCGGTTCACCTTGTAATGGCGATACATGTTGGCGTGCAAGAAGCTTTTGAGCGCCCTGTCATGATCGGCCATGGCGTCGGAAAAGGACGCCACCGGACGATCCCACCCCCGGATGTCGCTGGCGCTTCGGGGTTTGAGCAGCTCAAGACGGCGCACCGTTTCCTCGATAATGTCCTGGACCATGACGTCAATCAGCCGGCGCACCACCTCATGGGTCAGCGTGGTTTCCCTCAATCCGGGATGTTCGCGTTCGACGTCTTCGATGACCTGGCGGACAACGTCCACTTCGCGCAGGTCGTCAATGGTGAAAAGGCCGGCGCGGATCCCGTCGTCAATGTCGTGGTTGTTATAGGCGATGTCGTCAGCAATGGCGGCGATCTGCGCTTCCGGACCGGCAAAGGTGTCAAGCTCCAGATCATGCCTTTCCACATAGTCACCGATGCCCACCGGCAGGTCGGCCCTGGCAACACCGGGTTTGAGCAGCGGCCCGTTATGTTTGGCGAGTCCTTCCAGGGTCTCCCAGGTAAGATTAAGGCCGGGAAAATTAGCGTAACGTTCCTCCAACACGGTCACCACACGCAGCGATTGGGCATTGTGGTCAAATCCGCCATAGGGCGCCATCACCTCGTCGAGTGCATCCTCGCCGGCATGGCCAAACGGTGTGTGCCCGAAGTCGTGAGCAAGTGCGAGTGCCTCGGCAAGGTCCTCGTTGAGGCCAAACACCCGGCACACGCTGCGCGCGATTTGCGCCACTTCGATGGAGTGGGTAAGCCGGGTCCGGTAATAATCGCCCTCATGATAGACGAAAACCTGGGTCTTGTGCTTCAGCCGCCGGAACGCCGAACAGTGGATGATTCGATCGCGATCGCGCTGAAAAGGCGAGCGGCTGCGGCTTTCGGGTTCGTCATAAAGACGGCCACGGCTTTCCAGCGGACGGCTGGCATAGGGAGCATAACGCTCGGTCGGAAAGAACCGGAAAGCCCTGTTTTTTTTCGCGGACGTTTTCATGACGCGCAGGTTAGCCCCAGAGCGCCATGGACGCAAACGGAGTTGCACACGACAAATTGACAAAAATCGCTCAGTCCCTACATGTTATAGGCATACACGCACACACGGAGACAGAGGACATCAGGCCCCATGCCCCCCACAGCACAAAAAGCGCCGGTCACACTGAGCGAAAGCGCCGCGCGGCGGATCGGCATCATGCTGGAAAAAGAAGACAGGCCCGACCTCAAGCTTCGGGTCGCGGTATCCGGCGGCGGTTGTTCCGGCTTCCAGTACGGCTTCTCGTTCGACGATCAGGTAAACGATGACGATACCGTCATCGAGGACAAGGGCGTCACCGTACTCATTGACAGCATGTCACTGCTCTATCTGATCGGGTCCGAGATCGACTTCGTGGAGGATCTGGTGGGCGCTTCTTTCCAAGTCAACAATCCGAACGCCGCCTCATCCTGTGGATGCGGGTCATCGTTCTCCATCTAGCGGCCGGGAAGCGGGCAATAACAGCAGAGGCTTTGCTTGGCGGCCAAGCCCGTCAAAACAGGCCATGACCAGAAACGACAACGGATCGCCTGCATGAAGATTGCCAGTTGGAACGTCAATTCCATCAAGCAGCGGATCGACCATGTACTGCGCTGGCTAAAGGACGCCGACCCGGACGTCCTTTTGCTGCAAGAACTCAAATGCATTGACGACAATTTTCCCCGGCTCGAGATCGAGGATGCAGGATACAATGCCGCCGTCCACGGCCAGAAGGCGTTCAACGGCGTGGCAATCCTGTCGAAGCACCCGATCGAGGACGTAAAACGTGGCCTTCCCGGCGATAGCAAGGATGAGCAGGCCCGTTATATCGAGGCCACAGTCAACGGCATTCGGGTCGCATCCATCTATCTGCCGAACGGCAACCCGGCACCGGGCGAAAAGTTCGATTACAAGCTTCGGTGGATGGATCGACTGATTGTCCACGCCCGGGAGCTGCTCGCAACCGAACGGCCATTCGTGCTCGGTGGAGACTACAACGTTTGCCCCAAGGACGAGGACGTGTACGACCCGGAAGGTTGGGCAGAAGATGCTCTGTGCCGGCCGGAATCCAGGGCGAAGTTCCGGGCGCTCCAGAACCTCGGACTCTACGACGCCTTTCGTGCCATCGTGCCGTCAGGACCCTATTACACCTACTGGGACTATAAAGGCGGCGCCTGGAACAAGGACCACGGGCTCAGAATTGACCACTTGCTGCTGTCCCCGCAGGCCGCCGATCGTCTCGTCACCTGCGAAATCGACAAACGCCCGCGCGGTTGGGAAAAGGCGTCCGACCACACGCCGATCTGGTGTAGCCTGAAAGCGGCGGATTAACGAGGAATACGTGCCCCTTCAAAAAAACGGATGGGCGCGCTTCCGAAACCCTGGAACCGCACCCATCACCCCGCACCCCTGCATGAGCCGAACATGAAAATTCCAAGCTCTTGCAGGCGCCCATCTAATGAACCTGGGCAACACTCCCCATCATGCTCAATCTCTGATTGATATCGAACAGTTCTGCAAGTTTCTGCACTTCCTCGGCCTCGCAGCCCGCAGTGGCCACCGCTGTGGTCACCCGCTGTTCCAGAAAGCGGGTCCGGAAACCGATCACCATTTGCAGATCGTCACGGGTCTTGCCCGGATTCATGGCGAGAAGTTCCGCCTCGACTGCATCATAGACCCGGGCAAATCCCGAGGTAAAACGGTTATAGTCGGAACTATCGACAGTACCGCATTCCGCCGTCGCCACAAGGGTCATCACCGCACGATCATAAAGATCGAAGACGGTTGCTTCCGCGGCCCTGGCCCGCTCTATCCCGATCAGGGTCAAAACGGCGCCGGCCAGAACGCCGACAATCACACCTTTCCATTCCAGAGGAATAACTTTCCACATGCTTACAACCTTTACCACTTACGTCACATACACCCCTGTCACAGCAAGGGCTGTGCCAATCGGGCGAAGTCCCCGATTTGCTTAAAATTTTATGAAATTGTCCAAGCTGGTGCGGGAATGATGTAAAGAGATCCGACTCTTTCCCGCCGCACCATGACCAATTTGGGACAGCCCCGTTCGGCGGAACCGACGCCCTTTATCCCCTCCATACACCGGGTTCGCCCGTGTCACTCTCCCTTTTCCACCGCCAGGCCGACTTCCTGACCGTAGGAGAGCTCCAACACATGGCCATCCGGGTCATGGAGAAAGGCCCAGTAGCCTACCGGCTCCCCCCAGTCCTCGGGTCCGGTGACCTCGACCCCGTCCGCGCGTGCCAGGGCACAGCGCCGGTCAACCTCGGCCCGGCTTTTACAAGCAACGCCGAGATGGGCGACCGGCCCCAGCACGGAATCCACCTTGTCCGCCTCGATGAGCACGATGACGAAGGGCCGCGTCCGATCGCTCAGCCATGCGACCTCTCCCTCCGAACGGTGCCCGCCTCGCCGGTGCACCACTTCCATGTCCGCGTACTTTTCGTAAAACGCGATGCTGGCACCAATATCGTGCACCGTAAGCGCCACATGCGTGAGGCCGACATCAACCATGAACCCTCCCTTCACGACGATTTCTGCAACACCATCCGACTATCCTAACACCGCGTCTTGACGCGTAGCTAGCCGGGTCTTGTTCGTTGATTCAAGACGCAAACTGTGGTGACATTGGAGATATTAGCCCCGAGAGGTGTAGCGTATGCGGGGGAGGCCGGTATGGACAGGTTTTTCTATGTCAAACGCCTGGAAAACAGCGCCGATGTTGACGAACCAGCGCTGCGGGCCGTTTTGGACCACTGGACAAGCTGCAAAGAGAACACCGACATTCCCCTTCGCAAAAATGTCAACCCCGCCGCCATTGTTCGTCATCTCCCTTATGTGGGCATGGTTGACGTCCTCGAAGACGGAAAGGATTTTCGCTTCCGTCTTCTAGGCAACGATATCGGGCAGCTTGTAGGTAGCGGATCCAGCAAGCGTCTCCTGTCGGAATATCCCAATCGAAGGGGACGGGATCAAATGGCCGAGCTATTCAAAGCCTGCCTGGATTATAGACAGCCCGTCTACAGCCACGGCACGCTGGAGCATTACGACCGCGCGTTCACCACATTCAAGACGCTTTGCCTGCCCCTATCCGAAGACGGCCAGACCGTCACCACCCTGTTGTGCGCGACCCACGTCCAATCCCATAGATAGAAGCGCGAGACCCGCCGGTCAGGTTTTCAGCGTGAACGGGTTGAAGTCGGTGTCCTTGTCGTAATAATCCTCATGCTCGGCCGCCTTGAGCCACCCAACCACGCGATAGGTTACCGGAGTGAGCACCACTTCCCATCCCACTTTCAGCGCAAAGTTGCTGATCATAACGGCAAGCACCAGATCACCCGGCCACACGCCAAGAAAAGCGACGGGATAGAAAATGAGACTGTCCACACCCTGGCCAACGATGGTGGATCCGATGGTGCGGGTCCACAGCCAACGCCCCGCTGTCCAGATTTTCATCTTGGCAAGCACATAGGCGTTCACCAGTTCGCCCGCAAAAAAGGCAATCAGTGACGCCGCCACGATGCGCGGAGTCTGGCCGAATACGGTTTCGTAGGCCGCCTGGTCGTCCCACCCCGCGGCGGGCGGCAGGCTCACGATGACCCAACTCATGAACGAGGCAAAGCCAAGCGCTGCAAACCCGGCCCAGACCACCTTGCGGGCCCGCGCGTAACCGTAGACTTCCGTCAGGACATCGCCGAAGACATAGGAAACGGGAAAAAACAGCACGCCCGCGCCAAAGGTGAAGCCCCAGAGGCTTGCCACCTTGGCCGGACCAATCAGGTTGGAACACAGGATCACGGCCACGAAGGCCGCCATCATCAGGTCGTAATAGCGGTACTTCTGACGGGCCGGGCGCATGGAAGCGCGCTCAAATATCGGCGTAGACCTTCTTTTCGGCCTTGCCGCCGGGGTGTGTCACAGCGCCCTTGCATGCCGGCCCGACAAGCTGGGCGTACTTCCACAACGCGCCCGACGCGAAATCATTTTCGCGCGGTTGCCATTTTGCCTTGCGGGCGGCCAGTTCCTCGTCCGAAAGATCCACGTCTATGGTTCCCGCTTCGGCGTCGATGGTAATGATGTCACCATCCTCGACAAGTGCGATCGGGCCGCCCACCGCCGCTTCCGGTCCCACATGGCCGATACAGAAACCGCGGGTCCCGCCGGAGAAACGACCATCGGTGATCAGAGCCACCTTTTCGCCCATGCCCTGGCCATACAGCGCTGCGGTTGTCGCCAGCATCTCGCGCATACCGGGGCCGCCCCGGGGACCTTCATAGCGGATGACGATCACGTCGCCTTCCTTATACTGCCGGTTCTCGACGGCGCGAAACGCCTCTTCTTCGCAATCGAAGACCCGGGCCGGGCCCGTGTGCCGGAGGCGCTTCATGCCGGCAATCTTCACAATCGCCCCTTCCGGCGCCAGATTTCCCTTGAGTCCAACCACGCCGCCGGTTGTGGAAATGGGGTTGTCGGCCTTGCGGATTACGTCCTGATCGTCGTTCCACACAACGTCCTCCAGGTTCTCGGCTATGGTCCTGCCGGTCACCGTGAGGCAATCACCATGTATGAAGCCGTTTTCATACAGGGTCTTGATCACAAGCTGCACCCCGCCCGCCTCGAACAGATCCTTGGCCACATACTTTCCGCCCGGTTTCAGATCGGCGATGTAGGGCGTTGACCGGAAGATTTCAGCCACATCCATGAGATCAAAATCGATGCCGCATTCATGGGCAATCGCAGGCAGGTGCAGCGCGCCATTGGTCGAGCCGCCGGTGGCCGCAACAACCCGGGCCGCGTTCTCCAGCGCTTTTCGGGTCACGATGTCACGGGGCCGAATGTTGTTGGCAATGAGATTCATAACCGCACGCCCGGATTCGAAGGCATAGCGATCGCGGCTCTCATAGGGCGCCGGCGCGCCCGCCGATCCTGGCAGTGCAAGCCCGATGGCCTCCGACACACACGCCATGGTGTTGGCCGTATACTGCCCGCCACAGGCCCCGGCCCCCGGGCAGGCGACGCACTCAAGCTCCTTGAGATATTCGTCGTCCACCTGTCCCGTAGCATGTTGCCCCACCGCCTCGAACACATCGATAATGGTCACGTCCTTGCCACGAAAGCGCCCCGGCAGAATCGACCCGCCATACATGAACACCGACGGCACGTTGAGCCGGACCATGGCCATCATCATACCCGGCAGCGATTTGTCGCAACCCGCGATCCCGACCATGGCGTCATAGCAATGACCACGCATGGTGAGCTCCACCGAGTCCGCAATCACCTCGCGGGAAACCAGGGAGGACTTCATCCCCTCGTGCCCCATGGCAATGCCGTCGGTGACCGTGATGGTGGTGAATTCACGCGGCGTGCCGTGCGCCTCGATGACACCTTCCTTGGCCACCTCGGCCTGGCGCTTGAGCGCAATATTACACGGCGCAGCCTCGTTCCACGCCGACACCACACCAACGAGCGGCTGGTGAATTTCCTCTTCAGTGAGCCCCATGGCGTAGAGGTAGGAGCGGTGCGGCGCCTTCTCGGGCCCTTCGGTCACATGGCGGCTGGGCAGTTTCGATTTGTCAAAGACGGGCTTATCCATGGGTCGGCAAACCTTGTGTTTCTGGCGTCTACAGGCGTGTTTCTGATCCGACCCGTTGTTTAGCGCGCCCCGCCCACGCGGGGCAAGCGGGAATGATAGAAAGTGCAGCTCTACCCCGCCGCGGTCAGCGCGTAGGCCGACGGCATCACAGCCGCATCAGCCCGGTGGTGAAAGTCGAGTGCGTCCAGGAACATCCGCACCTTGTGAGGCATCAGTTCCTTGCTCGGAAACATGGCGTAAATTTTGAGAGGTTCGCACAAATAGCCGGGAAGCAATGTCAAGAGTTTGCCGGATTCGACCGCGGGCTGGCAATAGGTCGCAGTGATGCGGGTAACGCCCAGGCCCTGGATCGCCGCCTGAAGCCGGATATCCGCGTTGGCGCTGCGCATGCGTGGCGCGGTGACCGGGATCGCAACGGCGTTGTTGTGTTCGTCCTGAAAGGTCCAGTCGGTCTCGCTGGATGTAGCGATCAGCGGCATCCGGGCAAGTTCCGCTGGTGTCGTCGGCAGGCCATGGGCCTCTACCAGAGCCGGCGCCGCAAAGACCGCCCGTCGCAACGACAATACACGTCGCGCCACCGTGTTCGACGACGGCAGATCGTGATCGACCATGGAGAACACGATGTCATAATTTTCCTCGAACAGGCTGATGGGCGCATAGCGCATGTCGATCTGGATATTGAGCGCCGGATGCTCGGTCATCAGTCGGCATGCGGTCGGCCCCAGGTGGTGAGCGGCGAATTCATAAGGTGCGGCGATGCGAAGAACACCGCTCACCGTTCGGGTGAACGACATGGTTTCGTCACGGGCCTCGCGCAATCGCGAAAAGAGCTGGCGTACCTCGCCGTAAAGGAACGTCCCAGCTTCAGTCAGCCGGACAGCACGGGTGCTGCGCTCCAGGAGTCGGACGTTCAGCTCTGCTTCCAGACGCCGGATGGCCGCGCTCAGGCTCGATTTGGGAGCATTCATGTACCGGGCGGCGGCAGTGAACCCGCCGTGTTCGGCCACATTGCAGAACACCTCGTAATCATCCCACTTGGTCATACGCCACACTCCACAGATAACTATTGTCCATTTTTATGGACAGTAAAAACAAGTCTAGCCGGTTTTTCGGAGCACGTCACCATGGCAGAATATCTTCCGATAACGAGGCTCAGAACCCTCGCCGCATCAAGAACGATTCAAGCGGGCATACGGTCGAACCACTGTACGTAAATCTGCACGGAGAATACGCAATGCCTGACATCGCAATACCTGACATCAATGGCACTTTTCCGATGAACGGGGAGTTCATCCGGAATACCTGGTATGTGGCAGCATGGGACTACGAGCTCATCGACAACCGTATTCTGGCCCGCACCATCCTGGAAAAGCCGGTCGTGCTATTTCGTGGCGAAAGCGGACAATATGTGGCCATGGATGACCGCTGCTGCCATCGCGGGGCCCCCTTGTCCATGGGTCGGGTCGAGGGAGACTGCATCCGGTGCATGTATCACGGGATGAAGTTCGATGCCTCCGGAAAATGCATCCAGATTCCAGGCCAGGAGCGGATACCGCCCAAGCTTGGGGTTCGGAGCTATCCCGTGGTCGAGCGCAATCGTCTGATCTGGATCTGGATGGGCGACCCCGAGCTTGCCGATCCCGACATGATTATCGACTATGAACCGCTGGGCGATCCCGGTTGGCGCGGAATTCCATGCTATCTTCATTATGATGCCAACTGGGTTCTGATCGTGGACAATCTAGCGGATTTCGGCCACCTGGCGTTCGTACATACCAACACGCTCGGCGGATCGGAGGAATACGCCTACAAAACCAGACCGGTGTCGGTGGAACGTCTTGACAACGGTTTCCGGGTGGAGCGCTGGCACATGAACTCCGACCCGCCACCCTTCCATCGGAAGGTCATTCGCGATAAATCCGCCAAGGTCGATCGACGCAATATCGGACATATGCAGCTTCCAGGTATATTCTTTCTGGAGACCCTGTTCGCCCCTGCCGGCTCAGGCGCCGAGAAGGGTAACATGGAAAATACGCGCGAGTATCGCAACTGCCAGTACATGACGCCGGAGACCCGGCGGACGACACACTTTTTC
>RFJA01000257.1 GCA_003695065.1 Alphaproteobacteria bacterium | reverse complement strand
GCTGGAGCAGGCGGGCGGATTTCATCTGCCGTGGGTGCTACTCGGCAGCGATGGCAGCGCGGCGCGTTTCGCTGTGGATGTGTCCTTGCTCGAAGAGGAGCAACTTGAAGATCTGGCGGGTGACGGGGTGTTCCAAGATTTGCGCCGGGCGGCGCTGGTCATGTCCGCGGCGGAATCCGGCATGCTGGCCCACGGCCGGTCCCTTTTGGACTGGCATCGCCGACACGGATTTTGCGCGCGATGTGGCAACCGCACCGCGATGAAACGTGGCGGGGCCGTTCGACAATGTGTCGATACCGGGTGCGGCGTCCATCATTTTCCACGGGTCGACCCGGTTGCCATCATGCTGGTGGTGCGTGCCGACCGGTGTCTTGTGGGGCGCCAGCGCCAATTTCCTCCCGGCATGTATTCCGCGCTCGCCGGTTTTATCGAGCCCGGCGAATCCATCGAGGAGGCGGTCCGCCGCGAAGTCATGGAAGAGGTAGGCGTCCGGGTAGGGTCTGTGATCTATGTGGAAAGCCAGCCCTGGCCGTTCCCGTCAAGCCTGATGATCGGATGCCTGGCCGAGGCGTTGAGCGAAGACATCGCCATAGACCCCGCTGAACTGGAAGCGGCGCGGTGGATAACCCGTGACCAGGCGGCTGCAGCGCTGGCAGACAACCCACAGGGCGCCGTCGATGGCCCCAACAGGACCGATCTGCCCGGCCGGTCCGATTTTCATGTGCCGCCCCCTTTCGCCATCGCGCATCACCTGATCCGCAAGTGGGTCACGGGCGAAGTCGCGCTCAAAAGGTCCAGGATCCGCTGTTTATTCCCGCTTCACCGTTAGGCCGGCGGCTCTGAGCATGGCAATGACGCTGTCTTCGCCAAGCAGATGGGCCGATCCCACCACCACCAGATGGCGGCCCGGTTCGTCGAGTAGTGCCTGAATCCGGGGAAGCCAACGGCGGTTGCGCTCCACCAGCACCGCTTCATATAGCTCCGGCAGTTCCTCG
Source organism: Alphaproteobacteria bacterium (assembly GCA_003695065.1). Classification (GTDB taxonomy): domain Bacteria; phylum Pseudomonadota; class Alphaproteobacteria; order Sphingomonadales; family Govanellaceae; genus J090. The sequence goes on along the minus strand of RFJA01000257.1, from coordinate 7,469 downwards.
AAGCCGCCGATCAGAAGTTCCTCCAGCGTTGCAGTGTCACCTTTGGTCCAGGCGGCGGTCAGGTCGTCGAGCTTCTCGCCCATTTCGTGCAACTGGCGCAGCGAGTCGCGCACCATGGCCTCCTGCACCTTCGGCGACTGACCGGCCATGGTCGAGAGCTGCTCCCTCGGCGTTTCCAGACCCGACACCTTGATGTTGGCGTTTGCGGCCTTTGTGGCGATAACATGTTCGACGCCTTGTCGGGGATCGAAACCAAGGCGCTGAATCATGCCCATGCTGAGGACGAGCGCAGCATACCACGGGCGCATCCGGTTGATGACGGTCTCCGGCAAGCCCAGGTTTGCGCTTTCTTTTATAAGGTCCTTGTAAAGATCGTCCGGCAGGGAGTCCTTCAGGCTCTGGCCGGGTGGGAACATGCCGTTTTCAGCCATGAACCGCTGAATGGCCGCCTGACCCTCGGGATCGAGCTTGATTTCCATGACCAGATGGTCGGCATTGTTGATGATGTCGTCGAGTCGTGCCGTGCGCCACCGGGCATCGGGCTTGAGAAGATGCATTGAGCCGAACAGATGGACCGTGGAAGGGCCGTTTTCGATGACCCATAGGGCCGGTCCGTTGTTGTTTTCATTTGCCGCCAGGGCCGGCACCGAAAGCACCAGCACAAGGCCCACAACAAAAGCGCGCGCGGGGGCGAGCAAACCGATCACAAACTGTATCATGCCAACCCTCTCGTCGTTTGACAGGACACCACCTTAACGGGCCAAACCTTAACCCAAGATTATTTCTGGATTAAACACAGGCTTGATCAGGCTTCGGGCTTGTCAACGGGTGCCGGAGCCGTTATAAACCGCGCGTCCGGAGGGCTTCGGCTCGCTGGCCCAATGGCGGGATGGCTCGCAAGGGCATGCCTCCCCCGCCGCACATGGAGCTGACGTGAACTGCGAAGGCTCGAAGAACATTCAAGAAGAAGGATCGCAAAATGCCCAAACTGAAGACCAAAAGCGGAGCCAAGAAACGCTTCCGCCTGACAGCCACCGGCAAGATCCGGCGCCAGCAGGCCGGCAAGCGGCACGGCATGATCAAGCGCACCAACAAGCAGATCCGTAATTTGCGGGGTACGGCGCTGGTATCGAAAGCCGACGAACCCATCGTCAAGAAATTCCTCCCCAACGGTTAAGGAGGTCAGGATATGGCTCGCGTCAAACGGGGCGTTACGGCACACGCCCGTCACAAGAAAGTTACAGGTCAGGCGAAGGGCTACTGGGGCCGTCGCAAGAATACCTATCGCGCCGCTGTCCAGGCGGTGGAAAAGTCGCTGCAATATGCCTACCGCGATCGGCGGGTGCGCAAGCGGCAATTCCGCGCCCTGTGGATTCAGCGTATCAATGCCGCTGCCCGTCTGCACGGCTTGACCTATTCGCGATTTATGAACGGGCTCAAGAAGGCCCAGATCGATCTTGACCGGAAGGTGCTTGCCGATCTCGCCGTTCGTGAGCCCGAAGCCTTCAAGGCTTTGGCGGAGCAGGCGAACGCGGCGTTGAAGTAAGCGGCGAGGGTGCGGCGCCGGCCAGCGGCTGCCACGCTCCGACCGAACCGGTCTGATTTCGAAGAAGGGCCTTGTTTTGGGTAGCAAGGCCCTTTTTCTGTGAGCTTCGAGGTGGGTACGGGATGAGCGACTTGGAAACATTGGAACAGGAAATCCTGGACGCGGTCCGTGCGGCGCAGGATGTGCGCGCCCTGGACCAGGTGCGCGTTACTGCGCTGGGGAAGAAGGGCAAGGTCAGCGCGCTGATGCGGGCGTTGGGCGGGATGACGCCTGAGGAACGCAAGACCATGGGCCCCATCTACAACCAGCTCAAGGATCGCGTCGCCGACGCCATTGCGGCGCGCCGCCAGGAGATTGAAGAGGCGGAGCTCGACGCGCGCCTTGCCCGGGAACGTATAGATGTCACCCTCCCGGTGCGGCCGGAACCCGTGGGGTCGGTTCATCCGGTCAGCCAGGTCACCGAGGAAATCATCGAGATCTTTGCTGAAATGGGCTTTGCGGTGGCCGAAGGCCCGGATATCGAAGACGACTGGCACAATTTCACCGCACTGAACATGGGGCCCGAACATCCCGCTCGGCAGATGCATGACACATTCTATCTGGCGCCTGACGAGGCGGGTGGGCGCAAGGTGCTGCGCACTCATACCTCGCCGGTGCAGATTCGCACCATGATGGCGGGAAAGCCACCGTTCAAGGTGATTGCGCCCGGGCGGACCTATCGCAGCGATTCGGACGCCACCCATACGCCGATGTTCCATCAGGTCGAGGCTCTGATGGTGGATGAAACGACCCACATGGGGCACCTCAAGGGCTGTATCGAGGAGTTCTGCAAAGCGTTTTTCGAAGTCTCGGAAGTGCGCATGCGTTTTCGGCCCAGCTACTTCCCGTTTACCGAACCGTCTGCCGAGGTGGACATCGCCTGCACCTTCAAGGGAGACGAGATCGTGCTTGGCGAGGGCGATGACTGGATGGAAATCATGGGCTGCGGCATGGTCAATCCCCGGGTTTTCGAAAACGCCGGTGTCGATTCGACCCGGTATCAGGGCTTCGCCTTCGGGGCGGGGATCGACCGGCTCGCCATGTTGAAATACGGCATTCCCGACCTGCGCCAGTTCTTCGAGTCCGATTTGCGCTGGCTCAGGCATTATGGCTTTGCCGCACTAGACATTCCGACACTTGCGACACGAGGTGTCCGATGAAATTCACCCTGGGCTGGCTCAAGGAATATCTTGAAACCGACGCCACCCTCGACGCGGTGGTGGACAAACTGACAGCACTTGGTCTGGAGGTGGAAGAGGTGGTCGACCGCTCGGCCAGACTGAAACCCTTCGTGGTGGCCGAAGTGATCACGGCAGAACAGCATCCCAACGCCGACCGGCTGCGGTTGTGTACGGTCAATACCGGAAGCGGGACCGTTCAGGTGGTGTGCGGCGCGCCCAACGCGCGGGCCGGCATGAAGGGTGTGTTTGCGCCGTCGGGGGCCTATATCCCGGGCAGCGACATGACGCTCAAGCCCACCGAGATTCGCGGTGTGGCGTCAGAAGGCATGCTGTGCTCGGAACGCGAACTGGAACTGTCGGACGAGCACGACGGCATCATCGAGTTGCCGGCGGATGCGCCGGTTGGCGAATCTTATGCGCGTTACGCCGGGCTGGACGATCCCGTGATCGAGATCGCGATCACCCCCAATCGTCAGGATTGCCTGGGTGTCTACGGCATTGCGCGTGATCTGGCTGCGGCGGGGCTCGGAACACTCAAGGGAGGGACGGTGGAACCAGTCCCCGGCACCTTCAAGAGTCCCCTCGGTGTCACCATCGACCGGTCCGGGGCCGAGATATGCCCGCTGTTTGCCGGCCGCTATATCCGGGGTATCCGGAATGGTGCCAGCCCGGCCTGGATGCAGGCCCGGTTGAAAGCCATCGGTCTTCGGCCCATTTCGGCGCTGGTCGATATCACCAACTATGTGATGTTCGATCGCGCGCGTCCGCTTCATGTCTATGATGCTGACAAGGTAAAGGGGGGGATCATTGTTCGATCGGCCCGGGACGGCGAGACGTTCCTGGCGCTCGACGGTAACCGCTACACCATGAGCGAAGGCATGTGCGCCATCGCCGATGAAGCAGGCGCGCTTGGCCTCGGTGGCATCATGGGTGGGGAAGAGTCTGGCTGCACCATGGAGACCGTCAATGTGTTCCTGGAATCGGCCTGGTTCGATCCCGTCCGCACGGCGATGACGGGCCGGCAGCTTGGTCTTGAAAGTGACGCGCGCTATCGTTTCGAGCGCGGCGTGGACCCCGCTTTCACCGTTTCCGGTATCGAGCTTGCCACCCGACTGATTCTGGAGATCTGTGGAGGCGAGGCCAGTGAAGTCGTGGTTGCCGGGGCGGCACCGAATACCACCAAGACAGTTGATTTCCGGCCCGACCGGGTGGCGGCACTGGGCGGTCTTGATGTGTCGGTGGAGGAGTCGAAGACAATTCTGAGCGCGCTTGGCTTCAAGGTCATGGGCAGCGGTTCACCCCTTCAGGTCAGCGTTCCGAGCTGGCGGTCGGACATCGACGGCGAGGCCGATTTGGTGGAAGAGGTGCTCCGGGTCCGCGGTTATGACGCCATACCGGCGGTGCCCCTGGCCAAGGGCAGCCTCAATCAAGTTCATCTCACCAGCCGTCAGAAACGGACCCGAATGGCGCGGCGCGCGGCCGCAGCCCGTGGTCTCAATGAAGCGGTGACCTGGTCGTTCCTCGGCGCGGCGGATGCCCGTCTGTTTGGCGGCGAGACCGATCGGCTGCGCATTGACAATCCGATCAATGCCGAGCTGAACATCATGCGGCCCAACCTGCTGCCCAATCTGATCAAAGCGGCCGGGCGTAACGTGGACCGTGGCTTCCGGAATCTGGGATTGTTTGAAGTGGGCAACCAGTTTGCCGATGATACGCCGGCTGGTCAGTCCATGGTTGTTGCCGGGATTCGCCGCGGCAATACCGCCGAGCGACACTGGGCCGGCGAGTCGGAACCGGTGGACGCGTTTCATGCCAAGGCCGATGCGCTTGCCGTGCTTGAGGCGGCAGGCGCCCCCGTGGCCAATTTGCAAACCATTGCAGAGGCGCCCGACTGGTACCATCCGGGCCGCTCCGGAACGTTGCGGCTCGGTCCCAAGGTGCTTGCCGCCTTTGGCGAGCTGCATCCCCGCGTTCTCAAGGCGCTGGACGTGGCCGGGCCGGTGGTCGGGTTCGAGGTGTTTCTGGACGCGATTCCCTTGCCCAAGGCGAAAAAGGGCGGGGCGGGGCGTTCCCGGGGGCCGCTGAAGGTGTCCGACTATCAGGCGGTGGACCGGGATTTTGCGTTCATCGTCAAGCGCGATGTGGCGGCCGAGACACTGCTACGGGCTGTGCGTGGAGTGGACAAGCTGTTGGTGCGTGAGGTTTCGGTTTTCGACGTCTACGAGGGTGAAGGCATGGCGGAGGACGAAAAATCGGTGGCCATCCGGGTCCGCCTCCAGGCCGACGACCGCACGCTCACCGACAAGGAAATCGATACAGTGGCCGCAGGTATCGTTGACGCTGTCGCCACCCGCACAAATGGACGCTTGCGGAGCTGACGGCATTTACGATTTGTTTTCCATTTCTGCTTAGATCTGGAACAACAGAGGGGGCGTGTCGCCATCCACCGGCCGGGGGTGGCGGGCGCTATTCGGGAACATCCGGAACTCTCCGCTGTTTCGCTAACGGGAATGGGGATGGCGAGCGCGTCGAAACATCCAAGAATTCCGCTCAAGACCCGCCTCAAGGTCTGGTGGGAAGGCTACGACATGAACGATGTTGAGGCCCGTCTGCGGGCCATCGAAAGCCGGCGCGCCAAGCCGGAACCGGTCAAAGCGCGCGCTGCACCACCGCCGATCGACGAGGATCTCCCGATCAACCCGTGGGATGAAAAGCGGATCGAGATCGCACAGTACATCTGGGGCGAGGGGTACTGTGGTCCTGGTGGCCCCGAACATATCGTCTCCATGTCCAAGCTGCTCGCCATGTCGCCGGAAATGAGCGCCCTTGTTCTGGGCGCCGGGCTGGGCGGCCCCGCCCGAGTCCTGGCGCAGGAATTTGGTGTGTGGATCACCGGCGTGGAGGCGTCGGAAAAACTGGCGGCAGCGGGGATGGAGCTTTCGATCATGCACGGCATGGCCAAGAAGGCGCCGATCCGCACCTATAACCCCGAGGAGCCGGAGGAGTTCGAACGCAACTTTGACCGGGCCTTTGCCAAGGAGGCGCTCTATACGGTCAAGAACAAGAAGGCGCTCGTCAAGCAGGTCAGCGCCAACCTGAAGAAGGACGGATTGTTCCTGATCACCGACTTCTTCCTGGCTGACGGTGGCAAGGGCGCGTCACAAGAGATCCGGGACCGGAAGGAAAAAGAAGCCCAGAAGCCCTACCTGACCACCGTCGAGGACATGGTTGACATTCTGGAGGCCAGCGGATTCACGATCCGGGTCAACGAGGACATCTCGGACCAGTACATTTCCATGATCGCCAAAGCCTGGGCCGAGGCGGACAAGGTTGTGGCCAAACTCAAGGAACAGGGCGAGGAAGGCAAGGCCCTGATCGAGGTTCTGATGCGCGAAGCCGAACACTGGTCCGACCGGTCCCGGTTGCTGGAGAAGGATTTTCTCCAAGTTCATCGGATTCTAGCGGCCAAGAAAGTCACCAAGACCATGTCTGACTGGTAGGTTGTCCGACGGCACGAGTCCCCACGCGAATCCCTCTGGATGCTGCGCTTGTTCGATGCTAAAAGCGCGGCCATGGCAGAGCTAAGTCACATCCGCAACTTCGCGATCATTGCGCATATCGACCACGGCAAGTCGACTCTTGCCGACCGTCTGATTCAGGTCTGCGGCGGTCTGAGTGACCGGGAAATGCGCGAGCAGGTGCTCGACTCCATGGAACTGGAGCGTGAACGCGGCATCACCATCAAGGCCCAGACCGTGCGGCTCGAATACAAGGCGGAGAATGGCGAGACCTACATTCTCAATCTCATGGACACGCCGGGCCATGTGGATTTTGCCTACGAGGTCAGCCGGTCGCTGGCGGCCTGTGAGGGATCCCTGCTGGTGGTTGACGCAAGCCAGGGCGTGGAGGCCCAGACCCTCGCCAACGTTTATCAGGCGATCGACAACGACCATGAAATCATTCCGGTGCTCAACAAGATCGACCTGCCCGCGGCCGAGCCTGAACGGGTGCGCCGCCAGATCGAGGACGTGATCGGGCTCGACGCGTCGGACGCCATCGAGGCATCGGCCAAGACCGGCCAGGGGATCCGGGAAGTTCTGGAAGCGCTGGTGCACCGCCTGCCACCACCCCGGGGGGATGTGAATGCGCCCCTGAAAGCGCTTCTGGTGGATAGTTGGTACGACCCCTATCTCGGCGTCGTCGTGCTGGTGCGGATGGTCGATGGGCGCCTCAAGAAGGGCATGAAAATTCGCATGATGGCGGCCGGCACCACTCATACGGTGGAGCGGGTCGGTGTCTTCACACCCAAACACAAGACGGTTGATGAGCTGGGGCCTGGTGATATCGGGTTTTTTACTGCGGCAATCAAGGAAGTGGCGCAAACCAGCGTGGGGGATACCGTCACCGAGGAAGGACGCCAGACCGCCAACCCGTTCCCCGGCTTCAAGCCTACGCAGTCGGTGGTGTTCTGCGGCCTGTTCCCGGCCGACGCGGCGGACTACGATCATCTGCGCGAGAGCCTGCAAAAGCTCCGGCTCAATGATGCCAGTTTCGAGTTCGAGCCCGAAACCTCGGCGGCGCTCGGCTTTGGTTTTCGCTGCGGGTTTCTCGGCATGCTGCACCTGGAAATCATCCAGGAGCGGCTGGCCCGGGAATTTGATCTCGATCTTATCACCACCGCACCCAGCGTGATCTACAGGATC
>RFJA01000256.1 GCA_003695065.1 Alphaproteobacteria bacterium | reverse complement strand
CGCTTTCCCTCCATCATCTGTGTCGTCCCTCGCCTTATTTTTTTGATCTACCATTATTTTTCGACGCTTCGGCCAGCGTCTGACGGGCAATGATCACCTGCTGGACCTCTGACGCGCCTTCGTAAATCCTGAGCGCCCGGATTTCCCGGTACAGACTCTCCACCATATTGCCGACGACCACGCCATGCCCCCCGAAAAGCTGCACCGCCGCGTCGATCACCCGTTGCGCCGCTTCGGTCGCATGCAGCTTGGCCATGGAAGCTTCGCGCGTTACCCGTTGCTTCAGGACATCCTTGACCCAGGCGGCGCGGTACACCAGCAACGCACTCGCATCCACGTCGAGCGCCATGTCGGCGATTTTGCCCTGCACCAGTTGCAGGTTCGCCATGGGTGCACCGAACAGCTCGCGATTGAGCGCCCGATGGGTCGCTTCATCCAGTGCGCGCCGGGCAAAACCCAATGCCGCCGCGCCCACGGTAGAGCGGAAAATATCAAGTGTGGCCATGGCCACCTTGAAGCCCTCGCCCGGTTCGCCCAGACGGTTCGTTTTGGGAATCTTGCAGTTGGTAAACTTCAACCGCCCAAGCGGATGGGGCGCAATCAGCGGGATGCGTTCCACCACTTCAAAGCCTGGGGTGTCGGCGTCCACGACCAGCGCGGTCAGGCCCTTGGCCCCATCGCCCTCCCCGGTCCGCACGAAGAGCGTGTAGAAATCGGCGATGCCGCCGTTGGAAATCCAGGTCTTCTCCCCATTGACCAGATAATGGTCCCCCTTGTCCTCGGCGGTGGTGGCCAGCGCCGCCACATCGGACCCGGCTTCGGGCTCGGACAGGGCAAAGGCTGCCACTTTCTTACCAGCAGCCACGTCGGGCAGGTACCTGGCCCTGATTTCGTCCGACCCGGCGAGCACGATTGGCCCGCTGCCCAGCCCCTGCATGGCAAACACGAAGTCGGCAAGCCCCGAATAGCGCCCCAGCGTTTCCCGGGTCAGGCACAGGGTGCGCACGTCGTGAGTTTCGAACAGCCCGCCATAGGCCGCCGGCACGCAGGCCTTGAGCCAGCCACCTTCGGCGAGGCGTTTCAGGATCTCGGCACAGTCTGCGTCCACGTCCTGCGAATGGGGCAAAGGCGCAATCTGATCAGCCGCCCAGGCGTCAAGCCGGGCCGCATGATCGCGGTGATGGTCGTCAAAAAACGGCCAGCCGAGAAAACTCTTGTCCGCCATCAATTCCCCTCGAATACCGGTTTTTCCTTGGCCACAAAGGCCCGATAGGCACGCCGGAAGTCCTCTGTCTGCATACAGATGGCCTGCGCCTGGGCTTCCGCTTCAATCGCCTGGTCGATGCTCATGTTCCACTCATGATTGAGCGCGGTTTTCGTGATACCATGGGCAAACGTCGGCCCGGCCGCCAGCGTCGCCGCCATGGCCTTGGCCTCATCAAGCAGATTGTCCTTCTCGACGATGCGGTTGAACCAGCCCCAGCGCTCCCCCTCCTCGGCCGTCATGAAGCGACCGGTGAACAGCAGCTCCGACGCCCGGCCCTGGCCGATGATCCGGGGCAAGATGGCGCAGGCCCCCATGTCACAGCCGGCCAGACCAACGCGGGTAAAGAGGAATGCGGTCTTGGCGTCAGGTGTGCCATAACGGATGTCTGCGGCCATGGTGACGCAGGCCCCGGCCCCGGCGCAGATCCCATCCACCGCGGCAATCACCGGCTGCGGGCAGTTGCGAATGGCCTTCACCAGATCGCCGGTCATCCGGGTAAACTTGAGCAAGTCCTTCATGTCCATCCTGGTCAGCGGACCAATGATGTCGTGAACGTCTCCGCCCGAGGAGAAATTGCCGCCGGCACCGGTGATCACCACGGCCTTGACCTCGTCGATATAGACGAGCTTGCGGAAGGTGTCGCGCATCTCCGCGTAGGATTCAAAGGTGATCGGGTTCTTGCGCTCCGGCCGGTTGATGGTGACCGTCGCGATGCCGTCTTCAAAGGACCACAAAAAATGCTCCGGGTTGGAAATTTCCTTGAGCATTCGATTTCCCCTCTTTTAGCTCTGATTGTCTTCGCTGTGAGCGACCGAGTCCTTGACCTTGGCCAGAAGGTCAATCAGCCGCCCCATTTCCTCGGTATCCAGTTTCCCGAACAGGTCGTTGATCCAGCGTTCGTGCTCGCGTGCCCATTCCTCGAACGCAGCGCGCCCCGCCGGGGTCATGGTGACGATCTGACTGCGTCGATCGTTGGGGGACGGCACGCGCCTGATCATGCCCTCTTTTTCCAGACGGTCGGCAACGCCGGTGACATTGCCGTTGGACACCATCAACCAGCGAGAAAGCTCGCCCATGCTCAGCCCCTCGTCAAAACGGTAGAGCGTGGCCATGAAATCAAAACGCGGCAGCGTGGTCCCGAACTTGTCCTTCAGCAGATGCCGCATGCGCTGCTCGATCATGGTGGAGCAGGATAACAGGCGGAGCCAGAGCCGGAGCGCCTGTTTGCTCGCCGGGACCGCCTCCACCTTCTCATCAACAACCTGGAACTTGCTGACCATTACATCACTTCCCCTCCCGACACGGAAATGGACTGGCCGGTCACCGCGCCCGAATCCTCTGCACACAACCAGGCAACAGCAGCCGCCACTTCCTCAGGCTGAACCAGCCGGCCCTGCGGGTTGCGCGCGGTCAGTTCGGCCATCGCCTCCTGCGCGCTCCGCCCGGTCTTGGCCATGATATTGTCAATGGCTCCGCGCACGATCTCGGTTTCGGTATAGCCGGGACAGACCGCATTCACCGTAATCCCCTTTGTCGCCGTCTCCAACGCCAGTGCCTTGGTCAATCCCACAACACCGTGTTTGGCCGCGGTATAGGCCGAGACATAAGCATAGCCGATCAGTCCGGCAGTGCTAGCCACATTGACGATACGCCCCCCCCCGGCCTGCCGCATTGGTTCGATAACCGCACGGGTACAGAGAAAAACACCATTGAGGTTGACGTCGAGAACCTTGAGCCAGTCCTCGTAGGACAGTTTGTGGAAAGGGGCTGTGGGCGCCGCGCCCGCATTGTTGACCAGAATTTCAACCGGGCCAAATTCACTAACCGCCTTGTCGAACGCGGCCTTCACCGCCCGCTCGTCGGTCACATCGCACGCCACCGCCTGGGCTTTGGGCAAGGCGTCCGCCTTGGTCACCAGACGATCGCGATTGCGCGCCATCAGCGTAATGGTTGCACCGAGCTCTGCCAGACGATCGGCGATGGCGGCACCGATTCCGGTGCCGCCCCCCGTAATCACTGCATGTCGGCCTTCAAGACCGGATGCCGAGCTCATACCCGAAGCCCCTGCAACTGCGCTTCCCGTTCCAGATTCCGTTCGCGCTGATCAAAGCCCGACAGATACTGCTTGGGACAGTCCACGTTGTGATAATGCTGCTGGGCGGCTGCTTCAAGCGTCCAGT
>RFJA01000255.1 GCA_003695065.1 Alphaproteobacteria bacterium | reverse complement strand
ATGCTCGGGTGTGTCAGGGCTTCACGCAACAGTGCCGGCCTCTTGAAGGCGTGTCCCAGTCTGGTTTCCAGTCCGGCAAATTGGCGATCCGTCATCAGGAAATGTCTTGGAAAAACCGGTTGAACCGCATCGCGCCGATCCAGTCCCAAAACTCCCACCACCGCGCGCTGCCATCGGTTGAAAAGATGATCACCTCGGCTCTCCCGACCAGATTCTCGGCCGGAACGAGGCCAACGCCGCGAGACATGGGCAAGCGGCTGTCCGCTGAATTGTCGCGGTTGTCTCCAAGGGCGAAATAATATCCTTCCGGAACGCGAAAGACCGCAGTGTTGTCGTTATCGGTCGGACCGTACAGATCAAGAGTCATGTAGCTGACCCCGTTGGGCAGAGTCTCGCGATAACGCGCTGCCCGGCGAATGGAAAGGTTGGGATCGTCGGAAACGAAGTCCGCAACCCGTTCGCGTCTCACGGGTTCTCCGTTGATGTAGAGCACGCTGTTCCGGATCTGGATCCGGTCTCCCGGCAGCCCCACGATGCGTTTGATATAATCGGTGCGCCCGTCCCGGGGCAGTTTGAACACGGCCACATCGCCGCGTTTCACCTTACCCGCGAAGATACGACCCTCGAAAAGCGGTGGGCTGAAGGGAAGGGAATGGCGGCTGTAGCCATAGGAAAACTTGGAAACAAACAGATAATCGCCGACGAGCAGCGTGGGCACCATGGATTCAGACGGTATGTTGAAGGGCTGGTAGGCAAAGCTGCGGAACACCACCGCAATCAGCAATGCCGCGATAATGGTGCGGATGGTCTCCCCCAGCGAACCCTCCCTGCTGGCGGTATCTTCCGTTTCAATGGCCATTGGACGTTATTACTCCACTTCCCTTTGCCGGACCTGCGCCATCAAGCCTGCCCGGGCCGGCCCTGTCAAGATTTTGACTCCTGCCCAGCCCGATCTGCCGGCACCGCGGTAATCAGAACGATCGCCTGGGCCCATGGGTGATCGTCAGTAATTGTCAGGTCGATTTGCGCCGCCATGCCGTCCGGCGTAATTTCCTCCAGACGCGCCAAGGCTCCCCCCGTCAGCCGCATGGTGGGCTTGCCGCTCGGCGCATTGACCACACCCATATCGCGCCAGAACACCCCCCGGCGAAAACCGGTACCAAGTGCCTTGGCGCATGCCTCCTTTGCAGCGAAGCGCTTGGCGTAGCTAGCGACGCGACCGGCGCGGCGTTCCGAGCGCTCGATTTCCACATCCGTAAAGATGCGCTGGATAAAGCGCTGCCCGAACCGGTCAAGCGACTGCTCGATCCGGCGAATGTCGATCATATCATTGCCGAGCCCGAGGACCCACATGGCATCACGCCTTGCGCTCTTGGACATGCAGACCGCGCCCGCGGTCCATGAGCGCCCGCATCCGGTGAATGCTTCGTTCCAGTCCCTGGAAGATGGCGTCCCCGATCAGAAAATGGCCAATGTTAAGCTCGACAATCTCGGGGATTCGGGCAATATCCTCGACCGTGTCGAACGACAGGCCATGACCGGCGTGGACCTCCAGCCCATACGAGTCCGCCAGCCCCGCGCCTTCTACGATCCTGGCCAGTTCGCGGCTGCGCTCGGCGCCCTGCGCATCGCAATAGGCTCCGGTGTGCAGCTCGACCTGATCGACACCCAGCGCCTTTGACGCCTCGATCTGGGCCGGGTCGGGATCGATGAACAGGGTCACGAGAATCCCGGCTGCTTTCAATTTCTCCACATAGTGACCGAGCTGGTCCTGTGCTGCGATCACGTCCAGCCCACCCTCAGTGGTCAGTTCCTGGCGCTTTTCCGGCACGATGCAGGCAGCGTGAGGCTTGTGGCGCAGGGCGATGTCGAGCATCTCGGGCGTTGCCGCCATTTCCAGATTGAGCGGTAGCGCGATTTCCCGGCTCAGCCGTGCGATATCATGATCGGAGATGTGGCGGCGATCCTCGCGCAGATGTGCGGTGATGCCGTCTGCGCCAGCATTGGCGGCGAGCATGGCGGCTCGCACCGGGTCCGGGTGGTGCCCCCCCCGCGCATTGCGAATGGTTGCCACATGATCGATGTTGACCCCCAGGCGCAACGGTCGCACCTCATGCTGCGTCATTGCGTTTGCCCTCCTCGCTATCACCCTCCAGCCGTTTGATCAGGGCGATTGCCCGTCGGTGCCGGCGCTCGATCCTCCGTTCCTTGTATTTGCCGACGGCTCCGCGCAACGGCCAGTAGATCCCGAACCATACCACAATCGCCACGGGCAGGCTGCCCGCCATCATCGGCAGCAACAAGGGGCCGAGCGTCGCGGCAGGTTCGCGAAACGCATCCGTCATCGACAAATGATGAAGCGGATCGGCAACCGGATCCCGCGCCATGAGCCAACACCCGATCCGATAGGTCCAGATCCAGATCAACGGAAAGGTCCAAGGATTGCCAATGATCGTGCCAATGGCGGAGGCCAGGATATTCCCCCGCACCACCCAGGCGAGCAGAGCGGCCAGCAAAAAGTGAAATCCGACAAAAGGAGTCATGGAAATTGCCGCACCGGACGCAATCCCCGCGGCGATGCTGTGTGCCGTCCCGGGAAGCCGACCGATCCGGTGGCTGAGATAAACAAGATAGCGACGCAACCCCATGCGCGGCCAAAGATAGTTCATCCACCGCCACAGGCGCTCCTTGCGTTTTCGTTCCCTGTCCATCCCGGCCCCGCGGCTTGTTCCTCAGGCGAGTCCCCGACTGCCCGGCTTCTCCGCCGGAATCTTCGCCAGTTCCGGTGGAAGCGCGGTGGGTTCATAGGTTGGAATATCGAGGGCCGTCAGCGCTATCAGTGGCACCCCCAGATCCGATTTGCCCCCCGATCTGTCGATCAGACAGCTAACCGCCACCACCTTGCCTCCGGCAGCCTCGACACAGTTGATGCACTCGCGTGATGACAGACCGGTGGTGACAATGTCCTCGGCAATAACCACCCGCGCGCCCTCGGGAATGACAAAGCCACGGCGCAGCTTGAAATCGCCGTCTATGCGCTCGGCGAAGATCCCGCGCACCCCGAGTTGACGCGCCAGTTCATATCCAACCACAACACCGCCCATGGCAGGCGCCACCACCAGGTCAACACCGTCTCTGCCCAGCGTCTCGACCACCTTGTCGGCTAGCGCCCGGCACAACAGTTCGCCGCGCCTCGGGTCACTCATCACGAGCGCGCACTGCAGGTATTTGGGACTGTGCAGTCCGGACGAAAGCAGAAAATGCCCTTCTAGCAGAGCCCCTGCCTCGCGAAAATGCCGCAAGACCTCGTCTTGATCCATCGTTCCTGTTCCCGTTGCCTCGTTCGAATATTCAACCCCGCAGGCGTTCGACCGATGTAATAACCGGCGTCGCCCTTAGAGCGGCAATGATGCTGGTCAGGTGCTTGACATCGTGCACTTCGACGTCCACCACCAGGCGGAAAAATTCCACATCACGCTCGGTGATTTTCAGATTATTGATATTCCCGAGATCGCGAGCAATCACTTCCGCCAGTTTGGCAAGTGCGCCCACCTCATTCAAGACCACGACTTCCAGTCGCCCGACGAAATAGTCCGGTTGGTCATTGTCGGCGTACCATGAAAGGTCAATCCACCGTTCAGGCGCATCCATGAATGCCTCAAGCGCCTCGCAGTCAATGGTGTGCACGATAACCCCCTTGCCGGGCAGCAGAATGCCCACGATGCGGTCCCCTGGCAGGGGGTGACAGCATTCAGCCAGGTGAACCGCCATCCCGGGCGTCAGACCGCGAATCGGAATCGCGTGATCACCGGCCTTGCGCGGCCGATTGCGGTCGCGCGGAATCGCTATCGCTTTCGTATAATCCCCCTTGAGCTTCTTGCCCGGGAAAATCGCTTCCATAACCTGTTTTTCGGACAAATGTCCCTGGCCAAGCTCGACATAAAGCTGCTCCGGTTCGCTGAGTTTCAATTTCGCCAGGCCGTTTCTGACTGCTTTCTCGGTGAATTCCCGGCCTTCCTTGCTGAACGCCCGCTCCAGTATCTCGCGGCCGAGTTCCATATATTCCCGACGCTGCTGTTGGCGAATAAAGCGGCGGATGGCCGAGCGGGCCTTGCCGGTCACCACGAAGCTCTCCCAGGCCGGAGACGGCGTCTGTGCCTTGGAACGCAGAATCTCCACCTGGTCACCATTCTCCAGTTTGGTGCGCAGGGGAACCGACTTGCCATTGACCTTGGCACCGACACAGGTATCACCGATCTGGGTATGAACGGCATAGGCGAAATCCACTGGCGTGGCGCCTTTGGGCAAGTCTATCAGTTCGCCCTTGGGCGTAAAGCAGAACACCTGGTCCTGGTACATGGCCAGCTTGGTATGCTCCAGGAACTCTTCAGGCGACGACGCATGATCGAGAATTTCCAGCAGGTCCTGAAGCCACTTGTATTGTGAACCATCGACAGTTTCGGCGCCTTCCTTGTACCGCCAATGGGCAGCGACCCCTAACTCGGCCACCCGGTGCATCTCGCGGGTTCTGATCTGGATTTCTATACGCTGGCGCTCCGGGCCGATGACCGCGGTATGCAGTGACTGGTATCCGTTGCGCTTGGGAGTCGAAATATAATCGTCAAACTGGCCCGGCACCGCCTGCCATTTGCCATGCACGATGCCGAGAACCCGGTAACAGGTTTCCAGATCGTCCACGATCACACGGAACGCCACGATGTCCGAAAGCTGTTCGAACGCAATGTTGCGTCGTTCCATCTTGCGCCAGATGGAATAAGGTGTCTTCTCCCGGCCGGTGACTTCGGCGCGAATATCATGATCCGCCAATACATCCTTGATCTGGTTGATGACACGCTGCTTGAGATCGGCCCCACCCCCTTCACGATGAAGAAAATCGAGCCGGGCCATGATCGACTCGCGTGCTTCCGGATATAGCTGGGCAAACGCCAGATCCTCCAGTTCCTCCTTCACTTCATGCATGCCGATCCGCGCCGCAAGTGGGGCGTAGATCTCCATTGTCTCCAGCGCGATCCGACGCCGCTTTTCCAGATTCTTGATATGATGAAGCGTGCGCATGTTGTGCAGCCGGTCGGCAAGTTTGACCAGCAACACCCGGATGTCATTGGACATCGCAAGCAGAAACTTGCGGAAATTCTCGGCCTGGTGGGACGCATCGGATTTCATCTCGATGCGCGACAGCTTGGTTACGCCGTCCACCAGTTTTGCGATCTCGGTGCCAAAAAGCTCCTCGATCTGTTCGTAGGTGGCGACCGTATCTTCGATGGTGTCGTGCAGCAGCGCAGTTACAATGGTGGCGCCATCAAGCTGCAGGCGGGTCAGGATACCTGCCACTTCCAGAGGATGGGAAAAGTACGGATCGCCCGAGGCCCGGCGCTGCTTGCCGTGGGCCTTCATGGAAAACACATAGGCGCGGTTCAGGAGGTTTTCGTCTACATCGGGATCATAGGCCCTAACCCGTTCGACCAATTCGTACTGCCGGATCACGACCGTAACCCCATGCCAGACGCAATACCTTCACGGTAACGGGCCTGCTGGTCTGCGCCCGGCCTGTCAGCTTTCCTGATCGGTATCGCCTTGTTCCTCGGCGTCAGACTCATCCTGCGCCGGCGCATGGCTTTCGCCAGCGCTCTTGAAAGCTGCTTCCGCCTTGAGCGCGGCCGCCGCCTTTTCAAGATTTTCCACGGTCAGTTCGTCATTCTCGGCTTCGACCTTGCGGCTGGCGAGCAAAAGGGAAATGTCGTCTTCTTCCGGCTCGTCCACCTCGACATGACGCTGCAAGGAATGAATGAGCGCTTCACGCAAATCATCCGCCGCCACCGCCTCATCCGCGATCTCGCGTAGCGCAATAACCGGATTCTTGTCGTTGTCCCTGTCAACCCTGGGCTCGGAACCGGACGAAATCTGGCGGGCCCGATGGGCCGCAATGAGCACCAGCTCGAAACGGTTCGGAACTTTCTCTACGCAGTCCTCAACAGTGACGCGTGCCATCGCTTACTTCTCCAAGCATTCTGAGCGGGAAGCCCGGCTTATACTCGATACGGTCCGACCCTGTAAAGGTTTGACCGGCCGGCACCGGTTTTTCCATAAAAACTTCTGACCCATATGTAGAACGCCAGCGCCCCAAGCTCAAGCCCTCACTCTTCCAACGGCCTGACTACCGCGTCCGTATCAAGCGCGCCAAGAAGATCCTCCACGGTTTTCCCAAGAACCGGATGGCGCCACCCGGGGTCGATGTCGGCCATTGGCTGGAGCACAAAACGCCGCTCGTGCATCCGAGGATGCGGCAAAGCAAGTCCGGATCCGGTCCGACGCACCAGACGGCCATAGGCCACCAGATCCAAATCAACCACCCGAGCCTCCCATCGGGTCCGTCTGACCCGCCCGAAGGCCGCCTCGGTGTCGTGCAGAACCGCGAGAAGCGCGTCGGCGTCAAGGTCGGTCGCGACCCGAATCACCCCGTTCACAAACCATGGTTGATCGGACATGGGTACCGGCGCGCTTTCGTACCAGCGCGACCGCCCGGTAACGGTCATCGCATGCGCCTGCAGCGCATCGATGGCGGCTTCCAGGGTCTGGCGCGGTGATCCGAACCGGGCCGATGGCAGGTTTGCACCCAGTGCAATAAAGGCTTGTGTCATTGGTCCTCTGATCCGATCGAACGCGGGCGGCGCGTATCGGGAAAAAGACAGCACATTCGATAACGCGCGGTCATGCGCCGGTTGACAACCACCGGACCAATCCTGTTCCATCCCGGAGTGCCGCAGGCAACAACAACATACGTTGACCGATATTATATAGCTTATTCACGAAACGGATTTCACATGGCTACGTCCCTGGCACCTGATTTTCACCAAAACGAACGCATCGCCATTTTTATTGACGGTTCCAACCTTCATGCCGCGGCCCGGGCCCTCAAGCTGGAGGTCGATTTCCGACGCATCAGACAGTATTTTGCCGACCGTGGCCACCTGGTACGGGCCTTCTACTACACGGCACTGATCGAAGACCAGGAAAACTCTCCCCTGCGTCCGCTCATCGACTGGCTCGACTACAACGGTTTCACCATCGTCACCAAGCCCGCCAAGGAATTTTATGATGAGACCGGGAACCGTCGCATCAAGGGTAACATGGACATTGAACTGGCCGTCGACATGATGGAGCTTGCCGACCATCTGGACCATGTTGTTCTGTTTTCCGGCGACGGCGATTTCTGCCGCGTCGTAGATGCGGTCAAGCGAAAGGGTGTGCGGGTCACGGTGTGCAGCAGCGCACAAACCAGTCCTGCCATGGTCGCCGATGACTTAAGGCGACAGGCCGACAGTTTCATTGAACTGGCGAACATGCGGGAGGAGTTCGAACGGGTTAATGGACGCGACGATGACAATTGAGAAGGCGCACTCGGAACCGAGAGCGTCCGGCGACGAGAGCTTCGAACCTCCCGACGACTGCCCCCTGTGCCCGAGGCTGGTCGAGTTTCGCGCCCGGAACCGCACCGCCTTTCCGGATTTCTTTAACGCTCCTGTGCCGGCGTTCGGCGCAGCGAACCCGCGCCTGCTGATCGTGGGGCTGGCACCCGGGCTCAAGGGCGCCAACCGGAGTGGTCGACCGTTTACCGGCGACTACGCTGGCGACCTGCTTTACCCGACGCTTCTCAAATTCGGTTTTGCGACCGGGCAATACGGCGCCGATCCCGACGATGGTCTGACCCTGGTGGAGAGCACCATCACCAATGCGGTGCGCTGTGTGCCCCCGGCCAACAAGCCAACGACCCCGGAAATCAGAACATGCCGACAGTTTCTTGTCCAGGACCTGTCCAACCAGGCAAATCTCCGTGCCATTCTGGCCCTGGGCCGAATCGCCCACGAATCGGTTCTTGCGGCGTTGGGCAAAAAACGTGCAGCTTTTCCCTTCGCGCATGGTGCGGAACATGAGGTAGAGCCGGGATTACGGCTGTTCGACAGCTATCACTGCTCTCGCTACAACACGAACACCGGTCGCTTGACCACCGAAATGTTCGAAGCGGTCATCAGCCGGATTCGCGCCTGCCTCGACGCCCCCCCAGCCCCTAGCCGAGATCTTTGAGCAGCCGAGCCTTTTCGCGCTGCCAGGTGCGCGCCTTTTCGGTTTCCCGCTTGTCGTGAAGTTTTTTGCCGCGGGCCAGTCCGAGGGCCACCTTGGCGATTCCGCGCTCGTTGAAATAGATGGACAGCGGCACCAGCGTAATCCCTTTCTGCTGCGTAGCAGCGCCTAACCGATTGATTTCCCGCCGGTGCAAAAGAAGCTTGCGCGGACGACGCGCGTCATGATTGAAGCGGTTGCCGTGGGTATATTCGGGGATATAGGCGTTGACCAGGAACATCTCGCCGTTCTTGACCTCGGCATAGGCCTCAGCAATGGTCGCGCGACCGGCACGCAGGGATTTGACTTCCGTGCCAGTCAGCACGAGGCCGGCCTCCACTTCGTCCTCGATGAAATAATTATGCCGCGCCTTGCGGTTTTCGGCGACCCGTCGCCGTCCTGCGCTGGTTTTTGATGCAGCCATGAGATCAGGCGATCGCGCCCTTTCTGGTCAAAATCCCGGCTTCGCGCAGCGCCGCTTCGACGACTTCCCTGGTGCTCTTGGCGACCGGCGCCATTGGCAGACGCATTTCGGCGCTGCACAGTCCCAACAGGCTTGCGGCGTATTTCACCGGACCCGGACTTGTCTCTACGAACATGGCATCATGGACAGGCGCCAACCGATCCTGGAGCGCCAGCGCCTTGGTGAAATCACCCGCCAGGCAGGCATCCTGAAATTCGGCGCACAACCGCGGCGCAATGTTCGCTGTCACCGAAATGCATCCCGCCCCGCCGTGAGCCATGAAACCGAGGGCCGTCATATCCTCACCCGACAATTGGATGAAGTCCTCTCCGCAGGCAAGCCGCTGACGGCTGACGCGGCCAACATTGGCGGTCGCATCCTTGACGCCCACGATATTGGGTAGCACGGCCAGTCTGGCCATGGTTTCCACCGACATGTCGATGACGCTACGCCCGGGAATATTGTAGATGATGATGGGAATATCCACCGCGTCACTGAGCGCCTTGAAGTGCTGATACAGCCCTTCCTGAGTCGGCTTGTTGTAGTAGGGCGTAACCACAAGTGCTGCGTCGGCGCCCACCTCCCGTGCATGCTGGCATAGTCCGATCGCTTCCTTGGTGGAATTGGACCCGCATCCCGCAATAACCGGGATTCGGCCCTTCACCGTCTCGATGCAGATTTCCGTCACCCGGCGATGTTCGGTATGGGACAGGGTGGGCGATTCCCCGGTGGTGCCGCAGGGAACAACGCCGTCACTACCTTCGGCAATCTGCCACTCGATCAGATTGCGAAATGCGTCCTCGTCCAGCGCGCCTTCCCGGAAGGGCGTGATCAACGCCGTAATGGAACCCTTGAACATGGCCTAGCTCCTTGATCTCTTGACCGCAAAATAAGGCGCAAGCCGCGCTCCGGCAAGAGACCTGCCGCAACATTGTCGAAAAAAACCAGCCCCACCCGGTGGCACCCGGGTGGGGCTGATGACCGGAAATTACCCAGCGACCGAGCGGGGCCTGTTCGCCCTCTAGCGGGTTTTCGCGCCCTCGGGACCTTCGTCATCGCAGGACTTCATGGGATCCTTGCCGTGCCCCTTCTTCCTGCGATCACTGCGATCAAGCTTGCCATCCCGGTTGTGGTCCATCCGCTCGAACATGCGCGCGCCATTGGCCTTCGACTCCTCGGCCGTGATCACGCCATCCCCGTCGGCATCCGCATAAGAAAACATCCGGTCGCGCATCATGGCGCGGCGACGCTCCCGCTCCGCTTCAAAAAAGGCGGCAAATTCCTCCTTCGTTACTTTGCCGTCCCCATCAGCGTCGGCGGCCTTGAACTTCTCCGCATGGTGGGCGTCAAACTCGTCGCGGCTGATGGTCCGATCCTCGTCGGTATCCATCATCATCAGGTTCATTCCGTGATGACCGACATGCCTGCCGTGACCACCACCCATGGCGGGGTCGGCCAGCGCCGGCGTGGCAAAAACCGCACCGGCCAGAATGACGAAACAGGTGATCTTGCTCATGATATCTTTTCCTTTGTCGCTGTCAGATAGGATTTGTTTCCCTCCGCCGAACTGTCTACGGAAGGACAGGCCGATTCCCTGCGCGACCAGGGGAAGACGTCAACGTAGAAAGCGTCGGGCGAGCAAAGTGTCCAAAGACAGCGCCCCCGCCCCTCGGGCCAGAAGATAAAGCAATGCGCCGGCCCAGAACGCGTGGGTCAGCCACAGCTCGGGATAAACGAAGGTCTGGATGACTATGGTCATCCCCAGTAAAGGCAACACTGCTAGGCGGGTGAACAGGCCGAGCACCAAAAAGACCGGACAGAGCAGTTCAAACGTCGTCCCCGCATAGGCCATCCAGTGGGAAGGCAAGAGAGGAACCGCGTATTCGTGCTCGAACAGGAAAAAGGTCGTCTCTGAAATACGCCAGTCGAAGGACAAAACACGACCGAACTGGGTGAACGGATCATCACCGGCGCCGCCGGCGCCGAAGGCCAGTTTGGTCAGACCGGAGTTCCAGAATACGCCGGCAATCCCGACCCTGAGCAACAAAGCGATAACCGCTTCCGGTATGCGTTCAGCGTAATGAATTCCCTGCCTGACATATCCGATCATACGGTCATATTTCGACAAATCATCAGCCATTGCCAGAGCCCTCCTCCAAGGTCAAACCCGTCACCTGTCCAGCAGTCATCAACCACGCAAGCACCTCTGAAGCCTGAAATTCAGAGTCTCGTGCCATCGCTTCTGCCAATACCGGCCCCAACCGTGCACCGTTCTTCAGAGCGACGAGAGCGTCCCACATGCAACGCGATGCGCGGTCCACCGTCACCACACCATTGACGCGGCGGACCACCAACCAGACCGGACCATCGCCAATCCTGACAGCGTCGCTCGGGGGGCCGTCCCGGTGCGCATCACGGATTTCGTCCACGGCCCAGGGCGCGTGAAGCAGATTCAGTGCTGGATGGAACGAAAATCGCGCTCCGGCCAACTTCTCGGGCGCAAGTCTGCCCAGTTGCCTTGCGTCGACCGGCGTCTCCTCGGCAGCGTGATAAGACTCGTGAATCGCCCATTCCAAGCGGGCCACGTCGGCCAGATAGGGAACCGATTGAGCCGGTTTGAAGCGCGCGATAAAGTCGGGGAAATCCTGTCCGTAAAAAAGGAGCGTCGCGTTACGGGGCGGATGCTCCAGCACGAACGCACGCCCCAGGGTGCGGAAAAAGCCATCACCCACCAGGGCCTTGACCACCGGAAAGGTATCGGCGAGCGCATCACAGGTCAGAACCAGCGTATTGCGGCGATGAACGGCAATCCGCTCAGCCACTGGCACCCCAGCAGACCTGACCAAAGCGTGGACGATGCCCTGAACCTGATCATCGCCGAGTACCGTATCGCGCAGCGCGTTCTGGATGTCTGCCAAACCGGTCATAACGAGGCCTCTGCAGTTGCATATCGGTCAAGCAGCCGCTGCGCCTGGCTTGCTTCGTCCACAAGAGTGGTCAACGACGGCACGTTGGTGTCCCACTCAATCAGCGTGGGGCGCCGCCCGATCAGTGTCAGCGCCTGTTCGTAGAGGCTCCAGACTGCTTCGGGAACCCGCGACCCGTGGTCATCAATAAGAAGCTGCCAGCCCTCGCCGGTCCGCGTGGCGTGCCCGGCCAGATGAAATTCTCCCACGGCATCCGCCGGAATCGCCCGAAGATACGCTTCGGCGTCCCAGCCGTTGTTGTGGGCACTGACATAAATATTGTTGATATCGAGAAGAATGCCGCATCCGGTGCGTGCCACAAGCTCCGACAGAAATTCCGGCTCC
Source organism: Alphaproteobacteria bacterium (assembly GCA_003695065.1). GTDB lineage: Bacteria > Pseudomonadota > Alphaproteobacteria > Sphingomonadales > Govanellaceae > J090. The sequence continues at coordinate 391 of RFJA01000255.1, read as the reverse complement.
GACATTTCACTGATCTCGAACTCCAGATAGGATGACGGGTTTTCCACAAGAACCTGCCGTCCAATGCGGTCCTGGAACCGGTCAATGTTGCCGGCCGTAACCTCCAGGGCTTCCCGGGTGAGCGGTAGCGGCAGCAGATCGTTGAGATAGTCGCCGCGCGCCCTGCACCAGGAGAGATGCTCCGACACCAGCGTTGGTTGATAACGCTCGATCACCGCGGCGACCCGCTCCAGGTGATCGGAATCAAGCCCTTCGGCTGAACCGAGGGACAGTCCTACACCGTGGCAGGACAGTGGGTAGTCTGCTGCCACCTTGGCAAGAAGGGTCTGCGCCGGTCCGCCGGCTCCCATATAGTTTTCGGTGTGAATCTCGAACCAGCCGACTTCAGGAT
>RFJA01000254.1 GCA_003695065.1 Alphaproteobacteria bacterium | reverse complement strand
GCGTGGGACCATGCGCCGGGCACCTTGCTGATCAGTGAGGCGGGCGGTTACTGCCGTTGCCTGGACGGATCGCCCTACGATCCGGCACGCAACGCCAAGGGACTTATGTCCACCGGATCAGCGGCAGCCTGGCAGGCGAGTTATGATGCGCTTTTTGCCACCTGAGACGTCCGTGGGCGGGGTGTCCGCTCCGCGGCCTTGACGGCTTCCCATTCGGCATCCAGTTCCGCAAGCGTGCAAGACTCGGTGCTTAAGCACTTGGCACGCAGGCGATCCTCGATGGCTTTGAACCGGCGTTCGAATTTGGCGTTCGCGCGCCGCAACGCAGCCTCAGGATCAATATCCAGCCGCCGCGCCAGATTGGCGGCCACAAAGAGCAGGTCACCCAGTTCTTCTTCCACCTGCGCCATGTCACGGGCCGGGGATTCCACCTCCGCGGCGAGTTCATCCAACTCTTCGCGCATCTTGTCCAGGATGGGTTCCACCTCGGTCCAATCAAAGCCGACACGCGCCGCCCGCCTCTGCAACTTGACCGCACGCATCAGCGCCGGCAGACCGAGCGCCACCCCGTCAAGGGCGCTCTCCGGCGCGGAAGACGCGTTTTTCGCGGATCGCTCCGCCGCCTTGATCGCCTCCCACGCCTCGGTCTGGGCTGCAGCGTCGGCCACCTCTGCATCCCCGAAGACATGGGGATGGCGACGGATCATCTTGTTGGTAATGCGATCGACCACGTCGGCGAAGGTGAAGTCGCCGGCTTCTTCGGCCATGCGGGCGTGATAAACCACCTGCAACAACAGGTCCCCAAGTTCGTCTTCCAGTGCGTCCATGTCACCATGGGCGATGGCCTCGGCCACTTCATAGGCTTCTTCAATGGTGTAGGGTGCGATGCTGTCAAAGGTCTGTTCGATATCCCATGGGCAGCCGCCATCGGGATTTCGCAGCGCCGCCATGACGGCAATCAGATCGTCAATGGACTTCCTGGTCACGGTTCCTCCGTCACAGATGGAAAGACAGGCTGATGGAGCCGAAGCGATCGCCAAAATCCTGGCCATCGAATTCCTTGCTTCGCCAGATATAGGTATAGGACAGCCGGAACGGGGGCAACAGGCGGCTGCGCGGGATCACGATCGCCGCGCCCACCTGAATATCGCCAACCAGATGTTTCTTGTCCACCGAATGACTGTCCCGGAAGCTGTTCCCATCGAGGAAGATGTTGCGCAGCATGGCGCGCCCCTCGATGGCGCCAAACAGATACCCGCTGACACGGTCGCCGGCGACGAAAAAGGCCGAACCGGGCAGGCTTGGCCGGATCCGCGGCGGACCGTAGTCGGCGGGCAGGTTGGATCCGATCCGAATCCGCCCACCGGCGGCGGCGAAGGTAAAAATATTGCCAAGCGCCGCTCCAAGTTCCGGCGCAAATTCCAGGTCCAGGTAATTGAAAAAAAACTTCTTTCTTTTGAATAGCCACTGGCGTTCATAATTCAGGACCAGGCCCGGCTCGTTCTTGATCTGGTTGTCCCAGCCGCGCGGATCGCGAAAGCCAAACAGGTCATGCCACGCCTTCTGCAGTGCCTCGGCGCCGGACAATGGCCCAACAACCCCGAGGTTCAGCTCCAGCCGGTCAAGACGAGTGAAATCGCGGTCCGGCGACTGCTCGAGAACGGATTTGGAGACAAACCCGAGCCCCAGATAAAGCCAGCCGGCATAGGGGCGGTCGTCGGGAATGAGATCTTCACGCTCGATGTCCGTGGGCGTGAACATGTTTTGGCCAAGCGAGTAGGCGATCCTGTGTTCATCGCCTTCGCGAAATGCCGGAATGACGTTTGTGATGCGCCGCAAAAGACCCGACAGGCAAGTCGCGCCCGGATCACAAGAGCGTGCTTTGGTCAGGTAGGAAAGCCGGAGCCCGTTGGTGTAGTGGCGGTCGGTATCGGTCGCAAACATGTCGTTTTCGACCTGAAAGCTAAGCACGGGTGAGTCCGTGTCCGCAGCTTGTGCGAGCGGTGCGCAGGCGGTGCACAGCGCGACCGAGTAACTCAGGATTGTACACAATCGAAGCCGGCGCATCGGCGAATGGTCTCCCCTCGGTGGCAATCAGCGCAGCGCTGACTGTGATCAAACAGCATGTCAGGAAAATGGCGTAAACGCCACCGGGGCAGTGGAAGCATCGGCGCACCCGGGAGGCTTGTGGCGCCCGCAGATTGCTGATCCCCGGTCGGTTGCGCCGCGAGAAGTCCGCGTGCGGAAAGGCGCCCTTGCTGTTCGCCAGTAGCAGGGACGATGGGTCTGGAGCAGGGGACACTGACAGCCACGCTCAGCCCTTCACCAAATGCACAACATAAATCGCATAATTTATATTATGGAAAATTTATTGCTGTTCGGGCCATGTGATCCGGGGTCGACCCTTCTGCGTCAAATGATATGCTGTGTCAGCCTCAGGATAAACCGGGACGCAGACAGACCAGTCGCGGGAGAATATTGGAATGATCAACGCTGGTGCACCCCGTTCCCGCCGTCCACGGATGGTCCTGGCGCTTGCGGTTGCCGGGTGTGTGATTCTGGGCGGCCTGTCCGGGCTGTTGAGCGGCTCCGGAACAAGCTCATGGTATGACAGCCTTGAGACGTCATCTTTGACGCCAGCGCCCTGGGTCTTTGGTGTGATCTGGCCCGTGTTGTACGCCTTGATGGGACTTTCCGCCTGGATCATCTGGCGATTGCCCGATGATCCGGCGCGTACCCATGGGCTTGCGCTGTTTGTGGTTCAATTTGTGGTGAACCTTGCCTGGTCACCGGTGTTCTTCGGAGCCCAACTGGTCGGATTGGCGCTTATGCTGGCGGGGCTCCTTTTCGTACTGGTGGCGCTCACCATCTGGCGTTTTTATGGTCTGAGCCGGTTTGCCGCCGTGCTTCTTCTCCCATATCTGATCTGGTCAGGATTTGCCTTCTATCTCACCTTTTTTATCTGGATGAATAATCCATCATAACATACGGAATTTATGCGATTATCCTGGGATATCCGCGATGTTTTTCCGGTGTGCGGCATACCACACCGTCAGCGCTGCGACGATACCGACAAAGACAAACAGGGTGTATTGGATGGAATCCCATCCGAACCAGCTATGAAGCGATCCTGCGGACAAGGACGCGATGGCTGATCCGCCAAACACGAAGAAGTCGTTGACACCCTGGACCTTGGCCCGCTCGGCAGGTGTGTGACTTTCCGCCAGCAAGGTGGTGCCGGCGGTAAACATGAAGTTCCATCCAATCCCTACCAGGATGAGCGCGGCGCCGAAATGGGTGACGGTCAAACCGTCAAGCGCAATCCCGGCGCTGATGATATAGAGCGCCATGCCGGCTACCGCGATCGGAATTATGCCGAACCGGTGAATGAGCGTCCCGGTCACGAATGCCGGTACGGTCATCGCCAGAATGTGCCATTGAATCACATAGGACGCAGTGACAGGCGCAAACCCGCAGGCGACGATGGCAACCGGTGCTGCCGTCATCACCAGATGCATCAGGGCGAACCCGCCGCACCCGTTGGCCACCGCTGCCAGAAAAACCGGTTGACGGAGGATCTGGCGCAGGGGCCGTTCCGCCGTCTCGCCTTCGCCGGCTACCTCATCCTCCGGCGCTGGAAATCGCACAAGCGAAATCGGGATGAAGGCGACGAGGCCAAGAACGATAATGCCCATATAGGCGCCGAGGAATGTGATTGGTTCGGTCAGACTGTTTGCGGTGTTGAAATAAACAGGGGCGAACAGGGCCGCCAGAATACCCCCCGCAATGACATAGGATACGGCGCGGCTGCGATAGTGGAGCGGGACCACTTCCATTGCCGCGAAACGATAGAATTGCGCGCCAGCCTGGTAACAGCCCAGGGCCAGTGTCGCAAAGCAGAACAACCAGAAGGATCCGATCAGGATCGCCGTCGAGGCGGCAATTCCACAGAAAATCCCGGCACATATGGCGACAAGGAAGCCGCGCCGCCTGCCCCACCGCTTCATCAGCAGCGACATGGGGATCGCCATCAACGCGGTGCCCACGGCGAAGGCCGAAATCGGCAAGGTGGCAAGCGCCGGCACGGGGGTCAGCATGGCACCCACCAGTCCGCCGAAGGTGAACATGCCGATGGACGCACTGAGGTAAAGCGCCTGACTCACCACCAGAAGCGCAAGGTCAATTCGGTAGCGGTCCAGGGACATCGCCTATATTTCAATCACAAGGCCGTCGAAGGCCGGTTCAATATGGGGCGGCAATTGCGCCTTCAGTTCGTCGTAATCCATGTCCCAGGTCATATGGGTCAGGATGGCCCGCTCCGGTTTCACCCGCTCGATCCACGCCAGCGTCTGATCAAGGTGGGCGTGCGTCGGGTGCGGATCATAACGGAGCGCGTCGACGATCCATACCTTCACGCCTTCAAGTACTTTGAACGCGTCATCGGACAAGCCATTGAGATCAGTTGAATAAGCGACCTCATCGAAACGAAATCCGAGAGATGTGATCGGCCCATGAATCTGCGAAAACGGTCGAATCTCGATCGCTCCGACGCGGAACGGACCGGTGATTTCGTGCGCCTCCGCAATGGGGGGATAGCCGGCAACCGACTGGAATACATAGTCGAACCGCCGACGCAGCACCGCCAGGGTGGTCGCATTGGCGTAGATATCGACGCGTTTGCCCATGGCGTGGGCGATGGCACGCAAATCATCTATGCCGTGGGTATGGTCGGCGTGGTCGTGGGTATAAAGCACGCCGTCGAGACGATTGATCCCGGCGTCGAGGCATTGCGCGCGCAGGTCAGGCGAGGTATCGACCAGAATGCTGGTGCCCTCATGCTCCACCAGAATGGAGACCCTCCGCCGATGATTTTTCGGATTGTCAGGGTTGCAGCGTCCCCAGACCGGGCCGATACGGGGCACGCCACCCGAAGTGCCACAGCCCAGGATAGTGACCTTCACGAAGCCCCCTCGCCCGGAGATTCGGGCCGGGTTGCCTTGGTAAAGAGCCGGAAGAAATTCTCGGTGGTCACGCGCGCCAGCTCGTCCACTTCGATCCCTTTTACTTCGGCCACCTTGGCGGCCACATAGCGGACATAGGCCGGTTCGTTGGTCTTGCCGCGCTTTGGCACCGGCGCCAGGAACGGGGCATCGGTTTCAACCAGCAACCTGTCCAGCGGCAGGTCGCGGACCACATCGCGCAACATGTCAGCCCGGTTGAAGGTCACGATGCCGGAAATGGAGATATACAGGCCCAGATCAAGGGCCGTGCGGGCGAAGTCGGCGCTTGCCGTGAAGCAGTGGATCACGCCTGAAAAGGCACCCTTGGCCATCTCGTCTTCGAGAATTCGGGCGCAGTCGTCGTCAGCGTCACGGGTATGAACGATAACGGGCAACCGGGTCTCCCGAGCGGCGGCAATATGAGTGCGAAAGCTCGCTTGCTGCAGGGGGCGCGGGCTGTTGTCGTAATAGTAGTCGAGGCCGGTTTCACCAATCGCCACAACCAACGGATCCGCGGCCCGTTCGGTCAGATCGCCGACCGTCACCTGATCGTGGTTTTCTGCTTCGTGAGGGTGAACACCCACCGAACAGAAAATGTCGGCATGGCGCCGCGCTATCGTCAGGATCTCATCAAACTCGCTGAGCCGCGTATTGATGGTCAGCATGGTCGCCACGCCGGCATTGCGGGCGCGGGCCACAGCGCCGTCCACATCCTCGCGCAATCCCTTGTAGTTGAGGTGGCAGTGGCTATCGACCAGCATCAGACCGCCTCTTTGTCCACCAGGCGGGGGAAGATCCCCTCTGGCTTGGGTAACGGAGTGCCCGGAATCATGCGGCTGCCAGGCCCTATACGGCTAAAATCCCGCGCATCCTGGGATATCGCCAATTGATCAAGCAGGCGCGCCGCGGAATCGGGCACGACCGGCTGGATCAGAATAGCGATATTGCGGAGCACTTCGGCTGTCACATAGAGGACGGTTGCCATGCGGGCCGGATCGGTTTTCTTGAGCACCCACGGCTCCTGCGCGGCGAAATACCCATTACAGTCGGACACGATGCGCCAGATCGCCTCAAGCGCGAAGTGAATTTCCTGATGGTCCATATGGGTGCGCACGCGATTGAGCAGCCCGGGACCAGCAGCCTGTAGGATCGCATTGTCGGCGTCGGTAAACGCGCCGGGTTCAGGCACCATGCTGCCGCAGTTTTTCGCAATCATCGACAGCGAGCGCTGCGCCAAATTGCCAAGATCGTTGGCCAGATCACTGTTGACACGATGGATGATGGCGCTGCGCGAAAAGTCTCCGTCCTGGCCGAAGGCACCTCGCGCATCAGAAAATAGCGCACCTGGTCGAGCCCGTATTCCCCGATGATGGCAAACGGGTCGATCACATTTCCCAGTGATTTTGAGATCTTCTGGCCTTCATTGGTCCACCAGCCGTGGGCAAACACGCGTTTGGGTGGTTCCAGCCCCGCCGACATCAGGAAGGCCGGCCAATAGACGGCGTGGAAACGCAGGATATCCTTGCCCACCATGTGAACGTCGGCCGGCCAGAATGTGCGGAACCTTTCGCAATCCACATCCGGGTACCCGGCCGCCGTCAGATAGTTGGTCAGCGCGTCAATCCACACATACATGATGTGGGCGTCATCACCGGGAACCGGCACCCCCCATTTGAAGCTGGTGCGCGATATGGACAGGTCGCGCAGCCCGCTGCGCACGAAGCTCGCCACTTCATTCTTGCGGCTCCTGGGCATGACGGTTTCCGGTACCCGGTCATAATAATCCAGAAGCCGGTCGCCCCAGGCCGACAGGCGGAAGAAATAGCTGGCTTCTTCCACCCACTCCACCGGCGCGCCGGTTGGGGCGAGTTTTTCGCCGTTCGGACCTTCGGTCAGTTCATTTTCGGCGTAGTAGGCTTCGTCGCGAACCGAATACCATCCCGCGTAGCTGTCGAGATAGATGTCTCCGGCCTCTTCCAGCTTGTTCCACAAAGCCTGACAGGCGCGAATGTGGCGATCTTCGGTGGTGCGAATGAAGTCGTCATTGGAGAAGTTCATGGCCTCGGCAAGCGCCTGGAAGCGGCCGGACACCTTGTCGCAGAAGGCCTGGGGGTCGACACCGGCGGCGGCTGCCGACTTTTCCACTTTCTGGCCATGCTCGTCGGTCCCGGTCAGAAACAGGACATCGTACCCGTCGAGCCGCTTGAAACGCGCCAGCACATCGCAGGCCAGCGTGGTATAGGCGTGGCCGATATGCGGCACGTCGTTCACGTAATAGATGGGGGTGGTAATATAGAATGCGGGCTTCCCCGTCATGCGTATTCCTCTCCGTCCCGGCCATTGAATGCGCGCCGCCACCGGACCAAGGGATTGCAGCCGTCAGGCAGACACGCCCCTCGCCGCGCTCGCCAGGCCGTTCAGCATGGTCACAACCATCTGCCTGCGATCAAGGTTCAGGGCTTCGCATTGTCGATTCAATTCGCTGCTCTTTTCCCATACCTCGATCCACCGATCAAGGTCGCTCATGCCCCCCAGGCGCTGGAGAATCTCCGCCTCACCGGGCACCCCGCCCAGGCCCGGGTTCGCCATGTTGCGCACCAGGCGGACAAGAATCCCGGTCAGCAATTCGCTGAACAGGGCGAATCCGCCGTCCCTGCCCTTGCCTGCGACTGCATCGCCAAGCGCAAGCACGGCGCGTGGCGGCAAGTCGGGCAACTTGTCGATAAGCGATATCAAGTCGCGATAAAGGGTCAGGCCATCGGCCTGCGCCAGTTGGAGCGCCCGACCCGGACTGCCCTCGGCAAGCGCCGCCAGGACATGGCGATCCTCCTCGGCAAGATCGGGCAACCGGTCCGCCAGGAAGGTTGAGACCGTCTGGTGGTCAAGCGGTTTGACGGAGAGCTGCCGGCAGCGCGAGCGAATGGTCGCTAGGACTCGCCCCGGCCTATGCGCCACAAGCAGCAGAATACTGCGCGCGGGCGGTTCTTCGAGCGTTTTGAGCAAGGCGTTGGCGGCGTTTCGGTTCAACGCGTCGGCACTGTCGATAATGGCAACCCGCCATCCCCCCTCGGCCGAGGTTTTGGCGAAAAAGTCGTTCAGAGCGCGGACATCGCCAATAACGATTTCGTTGCGTTCGCGGCCTGTCCTGGGATCGACACCCTGGCTCAGGACCCTCAGATCGCCGTGGGCCTCCGCTGCGATACGCCGGGATACCGGGTGGTCCGGGGGTACATACAGATTGTCCGGCAAAACAGGAGCGTCGTCGAACAGACCACCGCCCCGCTCGGGTTTCTGGTGAGCCAAAAGAAAGCGCGCAAAGCGATGGGCCAGTGTCGCCTTGCCCACGCCGCGTGGCCCAGTGATCATCCAGGCATGGTGCAGGCGCTCGCTCGCCCAGCCGTCAAGCAGGGTCTGTTCGGCCGCATCAAGACCCACAAGATCATAGGTGGTCCGCGGGTCCATGGCGCTAGGCACCGGATCCATTATTTGCACCCGTTCTGTTTGGACAGGGAAGACGACTGCCGCGTAAACAATGCTCGAATATGGAAAGCCATGTCCTTGCTTTTGTTTCCTAGCATTCCTCTTCCCTGTCCAAACAGAACTGCATGTAACTAAGAGTCCGGTCCCTAGATTCCGAAAGTTCGGGTGACGGATGCCCAGATCCGCGCCGCCACCTGCTCGGGCGTCCCGTTCGCATCAATGACCTGGCAGCGGGCCGGATCGGCGCGCGCGATTTCAAGAAATGCGGCTCTCAATCGCTCGTGAAAGGACTGCCCCATGCGCTCGAACCGGTCTTCACTTCGGGGCGCCCCGGCGTTGCGCCGGTTGGCCCGTTCAAGAGCCGTTTCCACCGGCAAATCCAGAATGAGGGTCAGGTCCGGTGCGAACTCACCCAGGGCGGTGTCGTGCAAGGTCTCGATCCTGTCGCGTCCCACGCCCTGACAAATACCCTGGTAGGCCATGGTTGAATCCGCGAACCGGTCACTGACCACCCAAATTCCGCGCTCAAGCGCCGGGGCGATGGTGTGGGTTACATGTTCGACCCTGGCAGCGTAGTTGAGCAGCGCTTCGCTCATGGGCTGCCATCGGTCGGTATCGCCCGAAACCAGAAGATTGCGAACGGCCTCACCCGCCGGCGTTCCGCCCGGCTCACGGGTCTGTATCGTCTCAATGCCCCTTTCCGCGAGACGGTTGCACAAATGCTTGATTTGGGTGGTCTTTCCGGTCCCTTCCCCGCCTTCCAGGGTAATGAAGCAGCCGCGTGGGGTTCGGTCCGTCATCGGAATTCTACTCAGTTGAGCCCTGACGCGCCCCACAGCAGGAAATTGAACGCCGCCTTGACCCGCTTGAATCCCGTGAGTTTGGTTGAGGAATCACCTGCAACCACAGGAATTTGCACGGTTTCCATGTCAGGTGCGGAGACCTCAAGAACCGCGACCGGCTGTCCTTTCTCGATGGGCGCGGGTAGCGGCGCATCGTAGACCAGCCTGACCGTCATATCGCGCCGATCTGTGCGCGCAAGCGTCAGCTTGACGTCCTGCTCCACGACCAGCGGAACGGTTTCCTTGTCGCCCAGCCATACCACGGCGTTGTCAATCACCTCCCCCGCGTCAAACAGCTTGTAGGTCTTGAAGTTGCGGAACCCGTAGCTCATCAGGCGCTCGGCCTCGCGGGCCCGTTCGCGCATGCTACTGGTGCCGCTGAAGACAAGCACCAGCCGCCGCCCCTCGCGCTGGGCCGAGGCCGCCAGTCCATAGCCCGAGGCTTCGGTGTGCCCGGTCTTCAGGCCGTCTGCCCCTTCCATGGTGAACAGTAGCGGATTGCGGTTGGGCTGCCGGACCCCGGCGTAGGTGTAGGATTTCTCAGCAAAATAATGATAATACTCGGGAAACTCCCGAATGAGCCGCTCCGAAAGCTTGGCGATATCACGGACCGACATGCGGTGGTCCGGATCAGGCCAGCCGCTGGGATTGGTAAAGTGGCTGTCGGTCAATCCGATCTGGGCCGCGCGCTGGTTGAGCCAGTCCGCGAACGTCTCGATGCTGCCGGCAAGACCAATGGCGATGACGTCACAGGCGTCGTTGCCCGACTGGACGATGATGCCGCGTAGCAATTGTTCTACGGTCACTTTGTCACCGGCGTTGAGAAACATGGTCGAACCGTCAAGCTTGCGCCATTTGCGCCAGGTGTCGACCCCGACAGTGAACGTATCGTCCAGTTTGAGCGCCCCTGATTTGAGCTGCGCAAAGACCTCGTAAATGGTCATCAGCTTGCTCATGGAGGCAGGCGGAATCGGCGTATCCGCGTCCTTCTCGAACAGCACAGCGCCGGTTTCCATCTCGATCAGAATGGCGTGGCGCGCCGCTGTTTCAATGGGAGGGGCGGCGCCAGTATCCCCTGCCCCCAACAGCGAGACGAGAAAAATCAGAACGTAGACGGCAGACCGGCTGAGGCTTTGGAACATTTCAGATTTTTCATCCCTGATCGCGTTTGAGACGGCGCGGCCGCGCTGGCGACCGACCCTATGGATAGCAGATGCCCCATGGATAGCAAATGCCTCTTGGATAGCAATTGTTAGCGTTCAATCAACCACGATACGCGCGGTATCATGACCGAGTGCCATAACCTGGTTGAGAAGGTTGTTGGCCTCGCCCATGGACGCCAACGGGCCAACACGCACCCGGTAGATGTAGCGACCATCGCGGCTGACCGGGGCCAGTTCGACCCGGCCGAGTTTCTCAAGACCTTCGGCAACGCGCCGCGCGTTCAGGTACGCTGAAAACGCGCCTGCCTGGATGTAAACCCTTTCAGCCGTACCGGCCGGATCGACGGCGACCGACGGTGGGTCGACTGCTGCCGCCTCCACCGCAACCACCGGCACAGCAGGGGGCGACGGTGCAACAGTGTCCCGTGGCGCAGGCGTCGTCGGCTGTCCTGCGGGCGGCGCCATGCGTCGGGCCGCGGCCAACTGGACCGCTGGCGGCGCTTCCGGTCCTGGCACTGCCTGGACGCGCACCCGTGCCGTACCTTGTTTTTCAAAACCCAGAAGCTGGGCAGCGCGGCGCGATACGTCGATGATACGATCGCCAACGAACGGCCCGCGATCGTTCACCTTCAGGATCACAGAACGACCGTTTTCCAAGTTGGTCACGCGCACAAACGATGGCATTGGCAGCGTCGTGTGGGCTGCGGTCAGGGCATGCATGTTGTAGATTTCGCCATTGGCGGTGCGTTTGCCGTGGAATTTGGGACCGTACCAGGAGGCGATCCCGACCCGGTCATAGTCCGGGTCTTCCTTCGGGTGGTACCAGCGCCCTGCCACCTTGTAGGGATTGCCCACCTTGTAGGTCCCGCCGCTGCCATAACCCGCGTGATGCGACGATGTGCTGCCGCAGGCGGCAAGAAGCAGAGAAATCGGCAGGGCAATCACCGCGAAACGGATCAGGGCTCTGGTCATTGGGCGCTGTATCCTCCCCCTCCCCTGAATTTCAGGGCGTCTGCCAGATGGCCGACCGCCAATGCGTAGAAATTCGAGCAGTTGTAGCGCAGAATCGCGCGGAAATTGCCATAGGTCAAGAAGGCAGGACCGCCGTCGCCGGCCGGCCGCACGAGGCTTGCATTGATGGCCACTTTCGGCAGCGCCCGCCCGTCGCTGCGCCGTACCCCGAGTGCCTGCCACTGATCCAGCGACAGGTCCCCGAGATGTTCACGCAGCGCGCAGCGATCCATTGGCGCGCCCAGCCCCTGCGCGGCGATTCTGGCGTCAAAATCCGCGGGCAATTGCACACGCCGCCCCCAGGTCCGGTTGTCCTGCCAGCCGTAGTTCTTGAGGTATTTGGCAATGGAGGCGAATACGTCCACCGGGGTGGTCCAGATATCGCGCCGGCCATCGCCGTTGAAATCTTCCGCATAGGCCCGGAAACTCGACGGCATGAATTGGGGCTGTCCCATGGCACCCGCCCACGACCCTTTCATCTTTTCAGGGCTGATATGCCCTTCATTCAGAATCTGAAGAGCCTCCAATAACTCTTTGCGAAAATATTCACTTCTGCGCGGATCATAGGCCAGAGTGACCAGAGACTGGACAACATTCTTCCCGCCGGTGTAGCGCCCATAGTTGGTCTCGATTCCCCAGATGGCGGCTATGAAGCGTGGTTGAACACCGTAGGCGGCCCCGACGGCTTGAAGGTCGTCCCAGTGTTCCCGAATTTTCTCCTGGCCCATGCGGATCCGTGCGTCGGAGACTCGGGATCTCATGTAGTCGTCGAAGGTCTGCTTGAATTCAGGCTGGTTGCGATCCGCCTGGACCACGCCTTCGTCATAACGCACGTAGGCCAGCGCGGCGTCCAGAATTTCCGGGCGAATGCCGATGGTCAGCGCTTTGGCACGAAGTTCGGCGAGCCACTGATCAAAGGCTACGCGCTCATCTGCCTGGACGGGCCCGGCCAACAGCAAGGCGGCAACGAGACAACACAAACGGAATATCACAATCGGGTCCTCGTCCTGAATTTCGCCGACGCCAGACGGCCATCCGGCTCTATTTTGGTCCTTACCACGGAATTGTCCAGAATTGGTTAACGATTGGTTGCGGGGCCTTGCGTTCGGGGTCGGGGGAAGGTCGGAAAAGTCTTGCAACCGTGGTGGTCTCCGTTACATAAGGGACGGCCCGGCCGGAGGGGTGGCAGAGTGGTCGAATGCACCGGTCTTGAAAACCGGCGTGGGTGCAAGCCCACCGTGGGTTCGAATCCCACCCCCTCCGCCATTATCCTGTAGCGAACCCCAGACGAGGCCCCATCCGCGGGCCTTTTTCTTTTTGTTTCAAAGGCGTTTAGCTGAGGCGCCCGAACCTCGGAGACTGACGCCGGGTCCAGTTTCCGTCTCTAAACGGCCCTCCGTCTCTAACCGACCGAACCTCATGCCGAGCGGTTCGGCTTCGCGAAGGCGAGCGTTTTCAGTTTGATCTGATTGGGGCGTTGGAAGCTCACCTTGTTCCCGGGGTGTTCGACCGCAGTCCCTTGCGGAGCTTCTCCATCGCG
>RFJA01000253.1 GCA_003695065.1 Alphaproteobacteria bacterium | reverse complement strand
TGGCGGCGGGGTGGCTGTTGGCGGCGGTCTTGTCCTCTTCCGCTAGGAACAGCAGACCGTCCGGCACGTCGTCGCGGCCGCGCTCGGTCAGGTTCTGCTGGCGGAGATGGGCGTGCCAGCCGAGCCGGGCGAGGACCGGCCAGATGATCTCGTCCTCGGTCTGCGTCTCGTTCGGGCCGTGCTCGGCGGGGAGGCGGGTGAAAATCTCGATAAAGTCGGCCCGGAGCCGCGCCACATCGAGCTCCGCCCACTCCGGCACCTGCCTGATGGCCTCAGCGAGGTAGTCGCGGGTGAAGAGCGAGCCGGAGGTGATGAGCGTGGGGTCCATGGTTGGGTATTGCCAAACGTCCTGTTGCGTCAGAGGAATGCAGCTCACGTCTTGCATAGCCGACAACGCCTGTGCATGACCAGAGCAGGCGGTCGAAAGCGGCACAGGTTCTGGACCAATGATCGGCGGATTCTTGAGGATTGAGCACCCTGGATTCGACCTCAGACCCCCCTTGGAGTGCGGGGTGATGTCGAAACAGTACACAAAAGGCTCGTGCGAATTATGCGACAACTCAACACGTTAAAGACGTGCACTGAAATGGGGTTAATCAAACACTCCAGAGAAATCCAGACAATAGAAAAATAACTGAAGAATCAGTAGGCCCCGCGCAGTCAACAGCCTGCCAGCTACAAGTACAGAATTCCTTTTGAATTCTCGGCTGCTCCGGTCGGATATGACGATTTTACAGAGGATATTGGCGGAGGGGACGGGGCTGGGGTCTAACCTTCTCCAGTTTGGCTGTTCATTTTCGAAGGGGGATCAGCCGAGTCGGGTCACGATCCGCGACACTATCGCGAGCGCTTCGGCAGCTCCGTTGTCGTCGCCCTTTTCAAAGTCGCCCTCAATGGTACCCATCTGGTTGGTCACGTGGGCGAGGCAGACGACGTCTCGGTGCCCCGCTTCAGCGAAGGCATACAACCCAGCCGCCTCCATTTCGACCGCGAGGATACCTCGCGCCTGTGCCGCCGCGATGGCAGTTTCGGTTTCGCGGAACGGCGCATCAGTGGTCCAGGTCGCACCGGTTTGCACCCTGTGATCGTCGCCGATTGCGCCGTCCAACTGCGACAGCAGATGCTCGGGAGCGGCGCTCCAGTCGGAAGGCGGGAGGTAATGATAGCTCGTACCCTCGTCTCTAAGAGCCCGGTCGATCAGGATGAAATACGGCGGCCCTCCCTGCGGCGTGATCTGCCCTGACGAGGTGACACTGATCAACAATTCGCAGCCGGAGGCGAACATCTCCTCGGCTACGAGCACGGCGAAAGACGCGCCGACGGCGCAGCCGACTATGCCGATCTCGTGGCCTCCCAGGTCGAACACCCACATGTCGGTATGATAGCAGACCCAGCCCTCATGCCGATGCACACGGCCGTCAGCGCGGAGTTGGCGCACGATATCGCCGTCCGGGTCGAGCAGGCAGAACTTCGGCACCGCGACCGCGTCCGCGCCCTTCTGGCGGCGCGCCTCGCGTAGCAGGCTCTCCGGCGCGAAAGCTGACGGCTCGTCGTGCTGCTTGCCGGCCAGGATCGGTGGCGTATGGTCTTCGCGGGCGGTCATGGAAGCTCTTTATCTGTTCGGGAATTTCCGAGTTTCAGGGCATTTAGATGGGGTATCGGGCCGGAGGCTGGTTCGCATTTGTGGCCACCCCTGCGATTGATGGTGTGTAGAAAGGCACCGGCAAGAGCCAAGCCTAGCATAATCGAGGTACTACCATGACCTACTATGCGGGAATCCACGGCAGTGTCCCGTGTGGAGATGTAGGAGCCCTCGGCGTAGCGCAGCGCGCGGCCTCCTATACCACGGGTTGGGACACTAACTTCTGTGGAAGGTCGTCCCAATCGGTCCGGATGACGGTTCTGCGCATCGTCCGTCTCCTCGTTGACGGACTCGCTGTCAGGTGACCGATCCTGTGGGGCGCAGGCAAGGGAATCGAAACATCGCTTTTTTCCCTCCCCTGCAAGGTGGATGAAAACCGGATGGAAATCCCCCCACTATTTCGATCCACCCCGGTCGTGAGATGTCACTCGTGCATTCTGATGAAGGAGCACGGACGTGGCAGAGGTCAGGAAAAAATCGAGCAACATCAATCCGCTGGCGGTATCGCCGTCTGAGGGCGCGCGGCTGGCGGGAGTGGGGCGGACCAAGTTCTACGAGGCGCTTGGGCGGGGCGAGATCGCCAGCTTCAAGTTCGGCGCCAGGCGACTGATCCGGGTCGCGGCGATCGAGGACTGGCTGCGGCGGCGCGAGGCGCTGGCGCGGGAGGGGCGGTGAGATGACTGCCTCATCCGATGCAATGTCGGCCTGGAAGGGGGGATCGGTACAGGCAGCGGCGACATCCCACCGCGAGCGCGACGATGCCTATCGCGGGGTGCTGGTGCAGCTGTCGGACCGCTGGCGGGTGATCCTGTGCAAGGACGCCATCCAATGGATTGTCCAGAAACGGACCGCGCGCCGGGACGGGTGGCGGGGTGTCAGCTATCACCGCACCCGGCAGAGCCTGATCGCGGCCTGCGCGCGGTTTCAGGGCGCGCTGGGCCCGGAATCGATCGCCGCCCTTGCCCTTCTCCCCGAAAGGTTCGGAGGATAGCGCGATGCTGGACCAGAGCGACGGCACCGCGGGGGCGCTGAGCTTCGACCTGACCTCCGCCCGCACCATGCTGGCGGCGCTGGCCGCGCCCTATCTCGATGCCGGCGAGGACGGGCAGTTCGAGATCGTCGGTTTCGATGTAAATCGCAAGCGCGGCGCGGTTTCGCCGCGGCATTTTCCGATCGAGCAAACCGAGGCGATGGTTGCGCATGCAGCGGCGATCAATCACGCAGAAGGCGTGGGTGCCTATGTCGGGGCCGGGCTGCGTCGCGCAGCACCGGAGGCGGGACGGGCGAGGAAGGAAC
>RFJA01000252.1 GCA_003695065.1 Alphaproteobacteria bacterium | reverse complement strand
CGTGACCCTGAAATTCGGCGGCCCCACGATCACATTGGCCTCGTTCCGGCGGACGGCCAGGGTTTTGTCATCAAGCCGCATCCGATGAATAATGTCCAAATAGGGCGAAAGGTTGACTTCCAGCCTGGTAACCACGTCGGAGACATTGCCTTCAAGGCCCGTGCCTTCCGGGATCTCGTCATCCTCGGTGAGCCGGTAGCTTTGGCCGATGAGCGCGTTCAGGCCGAATCCGCTCATATCGAGACCGTAACGCAGGCCGTAGTCAACGCGGGTGCCGCCCTCCCAGCGGTCGAGACCGGTAAACCGGTTGGGCGCAAACAGGTTGGTGTCGTCGAAACCCACGATCCGGCTGTCCTCGTTGGGCAGGGCGTCCGGGTTGCCGCCATCGAGAGCGGCCACCACCGCCACGATTGGTTCCAGTGTCTGGGCCGAGTGCGCGCCATATTTTACCAGGGGCAGGCGCCAGGCGAGGCGCAGGCGAGGCAGGATCCGGTACTCGAAACCATCGGATCCGGCAAAGGCCGGGTCGTCAGGGTTGGCGCTGCCGTCCACGTGATAAACGTCGCTGCGCACGCTGGCCGACAGTTCGTAGATCGACCCGGAAGGTGCGATCAGCGGCACTTCCCAGCCGGCGGCCAGGGACAGCCGGCGGGTATCCATGCCATCGACCCGGGTCAGTGCAACGGCGTTGCCGTCAAAGCGGTAGCGTCCTCCCAACAGTCCGGGCGCGCTTTGATAGTGGTACTCAATCTGGGGCAGGGCGAGTGGTGTGGTGCCGAAATCGTCTTCGACGCGCAGCCCCTGAAAGGCGAGCGTGGTGAGCGCCGCGTAACTGCGCCGGCCAAAGCGTTCCAGGCTGGCGCGGCTGGTCACCGTATCGGTGTCGTCAATGTCGTAACGGCGCAGATAGGTATCGTCACTGGTCCAGCCCACGTCATAGTCCCACTGCCAGGTTCCGCCGAAGTGGCTGAGACCTGGCAGGGCGAAGCGCCCGTGGCTGAAGATATGGCCCCTGAATTCCTGTCCGCCGGGCTTGTTGCCGAAATCGTCGCGCTTGTCGGTGTAGGTCACGCTTCCTGCGACGTTGTACCGACCTGCGCCAGTTCGCTCGCGATACTCGGACGCCAGAACCAGACCTTCCTTGCTGGTGACGATCGGCTCTATGGTGAGATCGAGATGCGGCGCGAGCCGAAAATAATAGGGCAGGTGGGCGACAACGCCGAGTTCGTCCGAATGTCCGACACTTGGTGGCAAAAAGCCGCTTGCAGCGTGAACCGTCGGGTCAGGGTGCGACAGGTACGGCGTATAGAATACCGGAACCCCGAGGAATTCGAGGGTGGCGTCTTCGTAGGAAATTCGCTTCTTGTCCTGGTCGTGGATGACCTTGACAGCCCGGATGCGCCACAGCGGTGCGCCTTCGTCCGCGCACACCCGGCATGCGGTATAGGCAGCGCGCGTGAGGGTGGTCTTGCCACTTTCCCGGCGCTCGGCGGACCAGGCAGCGAACCGGGAGTCGTCGGACAGGATCAGGCCGATGTTGAAAATCAGCCCTTCCTGGAAATCCTCGCGAATTTCCATGGACCGGGCGGTCAATACGTTGCCGTCGCTGTCGCGTGCCCACAACGCGCCTTCCACCCGCACCACGCCGGCCCGCCGGTCATAGACGGCGCGATCCGCGTGGAACACCAGATCCTTGTGGGTGAGAACGATATTACCCTCGGCGATCACAAGATCGTCATTGCGGTCATAGGAAATATGGTCGGCAGCGAAATCGACGGCCTCTTCGATGTCTGACGTGGGGCGTTCGGTGTTTGGCGCGGAAACGGGAGCGCCGTCGTCGGCGCGCACCGCGAAGGGCAGAGCCGATACCGTCGTGAGCAGACCAAGTGCTATGAGAGAGCGCTTCATGGGCAGACTTTTTATCGGGAAATCATACGGCTGCCTATGGTTTTTTGCCCTGCCTCGTTTTGTCGCCGGCTGTTGACCGGTCGCTTGCCGCTTGCGATAAAGTCATGCCCCGGCACCATGACAAAAACGGCAATAGCGTTTTCAGGAGATTGTCATCCATGAAAGTCAGTTTTTCGAAGCCGCGCCTTCCCAAAAGCGGTGCCTATGTGGTGTTTGCGCTGCCCGGCAACAAGCTTGCGGCCAGCGCCGAATCCCTGGACAAGATCCTTGACGGTGCGATTCGCCGCGCCATCAAGGGGGCCGGCTTCAAGGGCGAACGCGGCGAGACCGTAGATCTTTTCGGGGCCAATGGGCTGGAGGCGGACCGGGTGGTGGTTGTCGGCCTCGGCCGGGCCTCGGAACTGGACCCGACAAAGGTGGAGAGGGTCGGCGCCGGTGTCGCCAAGCACCTTCTGACGTCCGGCCTCAAGGCGATCACGGTAGTGGTGGACGACGTTCCGGGGCTCAAGCTTTCTCCGGAAGATTTCGCGGCTCACTTTGCGCTTGGTTTCAGGCTCCGGAGCTACCGTTTTGATCGATACCGGACCAAGGAGCCGGAGTCCAAAAAACCTTCGGTGAAAAAGCTGGTCATGTTGACGGATGTGCCCGGCAAGGCGGAAGTGGCCTATGCCCCGCTCGACGCGGTGGCCGATGGCGTGGCGCTGGCCCGCGATCTGCTGAATGAGCCGGGCAATGTGATCTATCCCGAGTCCTACGCCAAGGAGATTCAGAAACTCGAACAGCTTGGCGTCAGGGTCGAGGTGCTTGACGAGAAGGCCATGCGCAAATTGGGCATGAACGCCCTTCTGGCGGTGGGGCAGGGCAGCGCCAACGAATCGAAGCTTGTTATCATGGAATGGAATGGCGCCAGGGACTCCAAGGATGTACCGCTTGCTTTCATCGGCAAGGGGGTAACCTTCGACAGTGGCGGCATTTCGCTCAAGCCCGGGGCGGGCATGGACGAAATGAAATACGATATGGGCGGTTCGGCAGCGGTGGTCGGTCTGATGCGGGCGCTGGCGGGACGCAAGGCCAGGGTCAACGTCGTCGGTGTCGTGGGACTGGTGGAAAACATGCCTTCGCACAAGGCGCAGCGACCGGGCGATATCATCCGGTCCATGTCCGGCCAGACCATTGAGGTTCTCAATACCGATGCCGAAGGCCGGCTCGTTCTGGCCGATGCCCTCTGGTACACGCAAGACCGCTACAAGCCGCGGTTCATGATTGATCTGGCGACCCTGACCGGTGCCATTATCATTGCGTTGGGTCACGAATATGCGGGTCTTTTCAGCAACAATGAAACCCTGGCCAAGCGTCTCGAAGCGGCAGGTCAGGCGACCGATGAGCTGGTGTGGCGGATGCCTTTGTCGAATGCTTTTGACAAAGACATCGATTCCAAGGTGGCCGACATGAAGAACATCGGCAATGGCCGCGAGGCAGGCAGCATTGCGGCGGCGCAGTTCCTGCAGCGCTTTGTCAACAAGACGCCGTGGGCCCACCTCGATATTGCCGGCACCGCATGGGGCAAGAAGGATCGGACGCTGGTTGGGCCGGGGCCTTATGGTTACGGCGTGCGGCTTCTTGACCGCTTCATCGCCGACTATTACGAAGAAAAGTAGGAGCGTATGACCGAGGTCGGCTTCTATCACCTGCAGCGCCAATCAGTGAGCCAGGCCTTGCCCAGGCTGTTGGAGCGGGTCGGCGCAGCTGGCCTGCGGGCCGTGGTGATGGCCGGTTCGGAAGAACGGATCGAGGCGCTTGACGCGGCCTTGTGGACCTACGATCCGGACAGTTTTCTCGCCCATGGCACGCGGCGCACCGGTTTCAGTGAAGAACAGCCGGTCTATCTGACCACGCAAGAGGAAAATCCGAACGGTGCAACCGTGCTCGTTCTGGTGGATGGTGTGACGCCCGCCTTCATGGGTAGCTTCGATCGTTGTGTCGATATGTTTGATGGCAACGACGAAGCGGCCGTTGCCGCCGCGCGGGCGCGGTGGAAGGCCTGCAAGGCGGCCGGCCATGAAGTGACTTACTGGCGGCAGTCACCCCAGGGCAGGTGGGAGAAGAAAGCCTAGAGCCCGGGCCCTAGCTGCCGTTCTTTCCCCGGCGCAGGAGATCACCCAGTTCGACCGGGAACGGGAAGACGATGACGGTGTTGTTCTCGCCAGCGATTGCGTTGAGCGAATTGAGGTAACGCAGTTGCATGGCTTCCGAACGCTGGCCGATGATTTCGGCAGCCTCGTAGAGTTTCTGGGCGGCCTGCTGTTCACCTTCGGCGTTGATGATCTTGGCGCGGCGTTCGCGTTCCGCTTCGGCCTGGCGGGCGATGGCGCGAATCATGCTCTCGTCCAGATCGATATGCTTGATCTCCACATTCGCCACCTTGATTCCCCACGCGTCGGTCTGGGCGTCGAGTATTTCCTGAATGTCCTGATTAAGCTTGTCCCGCTCGGCGAGCATTTCGTCCAGTTCGTGTTTGCCCAGCACCGACCTGAGCGTGGTCTGGGCGAGCTGGCTGGTCGCTTGCAGAAAGTCTTCCACCTGAATGATGGCCTTCTCGGGATCCACCACCCGAAAATAGATCACCGCATTAACCCGGACCGAGACATTGTCGTGGGAGATCACGTCCTGTTCGGGCACATCGAGCACCAGGGTGCGCAAGTCGACCCGCACCATCTGCTGGATGACCGGGATCAGAATGATCAGGCCGGGGCCGCGCACTCCCGTAAAGCGTCCAAGCGTGAATACCACGGCGCGCTCGTATTCCCTGAGCACCCTGATCGCGGTGGCCAGGAACAGAACCAGTATGATGATAGCGGGAAGATAGAAGTTGATCCCTTCGAACATCTCAGGTCTCCTCGGTTTCGGAACGGGGTGTCTGGACGGCGGGCGCGGGCTCGACCTTCAGGGTCAGACCGTCGATGGCCACGACGCGGACTTTCTGGTTCCTGGATAGCGGTGTGTCGCTGATCGCGCGCCACCGCTCCCCATGAACGAACACATGGCCGGCGCCATCGGTCCAGTCCAGGACCTTGCCGATGCTGTGAATCATTTCCTCGCGGCCAGTGACCACAGGTCGGCGCAACGACGAAACCACCATGGGGACCAGAATCAGGGCGAACAGCAGGCTGGTGCCGGCGACGGTCACGATGATGGCCCAGGAAATCCGGAAGCCTGGCGTATCGGTCTCAAACAGGATGGTGGCGCCGAGCACGAACGCCGCGGTCCCGCCGATACCGAGAATTCCGAAGGACGGGGCGAACGCCTCGGCGATCATCAGCGCTAGCCCCAGCAGAATCAGGGCCAGCCCGGCATAGTTCACCGGCAGGGTTCCCAGGGCGTAAAGTCCGACGATCAGACAGATCGCGCCGATGGTGCCGGGATAAATGG
>RFJA01000251.1 GCA_003695065.1 Alphaproteobacteria bacterium | reverse complement strand
GCAGGGCGGGGTCTGTCCGTGGTGCGCGCATGGCTCCAATGTCACGTAGGCAGTGGCGCCACGGGCTTTTTCACCCGCTTCGCCGAGCGCTTCGGATTCGGCATGCGGGCGCCCGCCGGCCCGGGTCCAGCCCCGCCCCACGATCTCGCCACCGGGCGCCACAATCAAACAGCCGACCGCCGGGTTGGGCCAGACGTTCCCGAGCTCGCGCGCGGCCAACCCCAGCGCATGGCGCATATGGCGGATATGAATCTCCCGGGATTCGGCCTGCATCCTACATCTCTGCCGCTGCGGATTTCTCTGGTGTCGCTGCAAGTCTTACGCCGGCTTGTCCCGCAGCGGGACGCAAGACGACATATTGCACGCGACTGAAACACGGCGGGTTCGCCGGGGAAATCACCCTCGACCGCCGGGCGCCAGCCTACTCGACCTTGCGTTTCAGACCCTCACCCAATGTACCAATAAATTCCTCGAAGTCCTTGGCCTCACGGAAATTTTTATATACGGAGGCAAATCGGACATAGGCCACCGGATCAAGCGACTGCAGTGCTTCCATGATAAGCTGGCCGATCAGTTCAGAGGGGATGTCGCTCTCGCCCATGCTCTCGAGCTGCCGGACAATCCCGCTGATCATGCGTTCCACCCGTTCCGGCTCCACCGGCCGCTTGCGCATGGCAAGTTCCACCGACCGGGCGAGTTTGTCGCGATCAAACGGCACCCTGCGGCCGCTGCGCTTGATCACGGTCAAATCACGAAGCTGCACCCGTTCGAAGGTGGTAAAGCGCCCGCCGCATCCGGTGCACAGCCGGCGACGGCGAATCGCCGAATTGTCTTCGGTCGGGCGCGAGTCCTTGACCTGGGTGTCTTCATTTCCGCAGAACGGACAGCGCATGGAATCTCCCTTTCAAGTATCCCCTTCTTCTCAGCGTCAGGGCCGGACGCCGTATATCGGGAACCGCTTGTTCAACGCGATCACTCTTTCACGCACCGACGCCTCGACCGCCGACGTGTCCCCGCTACCACTGGCGAGTGCATCAATGATTTCCAGAATCCAGTCGCCGATTTCCTTGAACTCGGCGACCCCGAAGCCGCGCGTGGTACCGGCCGGTGTTCCAAGTCGCAGGCCGGAGGTGACCATGGGCTTCTCCGGATCAAAGGGAATGCCATTCTTGTTGGCGGTAATATAGGCACGCCCCAGCGCCCCTTCCACCACATTGCCCTTGAGCCCCTTGGGTCTCAGGTCCACAAGCATCAGGTGGGTATCGGTGCCTCCCGACACGATGTCGCATCCGCCCTCCTTGAGATGCGCGGCCAGCGCCTTGGCGTTTTCCACCACCGCGCGGGCATAGGTCTTGAATTCGGGCCTCAGATCCTCACCGAAGGCCACCGCCTTGGCCGCGATGACATGCATCAGTGGCCCACCCTGCAGGCCAGGGAAAACGGCAGAATTGATCTTTTTGCCAATGTCCGGATCGTTGGACAGGATCATGCCGCCGCGCGGACCGCGCAGCGTCTTGTGTGTGGTGGTGGTCACCACATGGGCGTGGGGCAGCGGGCTGGGATGCACGCCGCCGGCGACCAGACCAGCGAAATGCGCCATGTCCACCATGAGGTATGCCCCTACCTGGTCGGCGATTTCGCGGAAGCGCGCAAAATCGATATGGCGCGGGTAGGCCGAACCGCCGGCGATGATCAGCTTGGGCCTGTGTTGTTGTGCCAGCCGCTCCACCTCGTCGAAGTCGATCAGATGATCGTCGCGGCGCACACCATATTGTACCGCATTGAACCATTTTCCGGACTGCGCTGGCGGCGCGCCATGGGTCAAATGTCCGCCGGCGGCAAGGCTCATGCCCATGATGGTATCGCCCGGTTTGACGAGCGCCATCATCACCGCCCCATTGGCCTGAGCGCCCGAGTGCGGCTGAACGTTGGCGAAAGCGCAGTCGAACAGCTTCTTTGCCCGCTCGATCGCCAATTGCTCCGCCACGTCCACATATTCACAACCGCCGTAGTAGCGCCGCCCCGGATAGCCCTCGGCATATTTGTTGGTCAGCACCGACCCCTGGGCCTCCAGAACCGCCCGGCTGACTATGTTTTCCGAGGCAATCAATTCGATATGTTCCTGCTGACGCACTTCCTCGTCCCTGATTGCGGCGGCAACCTCGGGATCATGGCTGGCAAGTGACTCGGAGAAGAACTTATCGGTAAAGGTCTGGGTGTCGGTCAACGTCATCGGCGTGAGAATCCTTGTGTCTTGGTGTTCTGATTTACCTGTCGCGTGCAGTCAGGCGCCTTCGGTTTCCACATTGGTCGAGAACTTGGCAACCCGGCGCAGATGTCGCCCGCCCTCGAACGCCGTGGACAGGAAGATGCGCAAGCAGTCCCTGGCCAGCTCGTCGCCCACCATGCGCCCCCCCAGGACCAGCACATTGGCGTCATTATGCTGGCGCGCCAATCGAGCCGCGGTACCGTTCCAACAAAGGGCAGCGCGGACGTGCTCATGGCGATTGGCGGCCATGGAAATACCGATACCGGTGCCGCAGATCAGAACGCCGCGGCGGGCCCGCCCGTCTTTGAGCACAGTGGCCATTTCCCGGGCGAAATCCGGATAATCGACGCTTTCCGGCCCATGACAACCAAGGTCAAGAGCGGCCAGCCCCATGGCCTCGATCTCCGGAATCAGGGTCTGTTTCAGGTCATACCCACCGTGATCAGCGGCAATGGCAATCGTATTCTGGGGCCCTACCAGGGTCGAAATCGGTGGACCTGCCCTGTCCTTGGCATCTGAAGACATAAAACCCGTTCCCGAAAGCCGTCAAAAGCGCATTGGGGTATCCGGCGCCCTTTAGCACATTCCTGCGTTCATGGGTACCATATGTATGCACCGTCGGCAAAGGAAGACACAAGTCAGTGCGCTGCCGCGGGCTGACGTTCGATCAGTGGGGCCGCTCGGCCCTGCTCATGCGGGCCAGTCCCGCCTTGCGATCGACGGGCACCGGCTCCCTGGCGTCAGGCGGCGGAACCATGTCGAACGGATAGATTGCGAGCTTCTGGTCTTCAGGCGCAATGTCGCCATCCAGATCCAGATCGCGGGCATTGGTGCCGGCGCGCGGGTGGGTTGCCACCCCGTCGATGATCTCCAGATCCCACCACCACTTCTTCACCGGGTTGCGCCGACCATGCCCCACCTTGTCATCAAGCCGCGCAATCCACCTCCGGGAAAATGGCAGGTGAATCGCCGCCCACAGAAACAGCCGGTTCACCAGCAGACCTTCCATGTTGAACGGGCAGGTTTTCATGCAGCGCCCGCAGGCGGATCCTTTGGGATTGGTGATCCTGTAGCGCGCGCATTTCTCGACGTCAGGCTTCCACATCTCGTAGCCGTTGAACATGATCTTGTCGCCGAACGGAATGGCGTGGCAGGGGCACTCCCGCGCGCACTTCGTACATTTGCTGCAAAAGTCCTGAAGCCCGAAGTCGATAGGAAGATCGACAGCCAGAGGCATGTCGGTGGTGATCACCACCGACTTGAACCGGGGCCCCACAAAGGGATTGAGCACAAGCTCGCCAATGCGACTGAGTTCGCCGAGCCCGGCTTCGAGAATCAGCGGAATGTGCAAAACGTCGGAGTCCGCATTGGTTTGGGCCCGCGCGCCATATCCAAGACGGCGAATGTGGGCCGCAATAATGCCTGCGATCTCGGCGCCCCGCATGTAGGCGCGCATGCTTTGCGCCCCGCTGATCCAGTCGTCACCGCTCGCCCCTTCCATGGTCTCGAACCCCTGGTCGATCAGGATGACGATGGCATTGTCATGATATGGCTCGATCGGAGTGCCGTCGATGCGGTGGGAATACCAGGCGTGCGCCCGCGCCGGGGCAATACCGACCATGTCACCGCCCATGAATGCGGCCAGCGCCTTGATCGCCGCGGCATTGCGTACAGGGTCCGCGGTGTCGGGGGCAGGTTGGTCGGCGACTGCGCCGTTCTGCAAGGGAACCAAGGCCTGAATCGCCGGCATCATGCCGGCGGCATAGGGTTGCTTGTAGGCAAAACGCGCCACTTCGCGCTTCGCCTTCTCACCGAGGTCTCCGGCCCGCGCCCGGGCGAAGAAATTGGAGCGTTGGGGTACCCGCGGGATGACGTCGGCGTCAATCCGGGTGGTTGGGTGAGCGCGGCGCCTGATCCGCTCCATCGGGAAGGCGCCCTTGTGCAGTGGCCGCGATGCGCCGGTCAGCCGTCCCCAGGCGGGCTTGACCCCGCCCCACCCGACGGCATGGGCGAGGCGATTCAATCCTCTCAGCCGTGCCCCCACGGCGAGCGGCTGATCCGCGGCCATGGCAAGAGTCGTGGTGGTTACCGCAACGGCAAAGCGCTCCCCGACAAAGGGATTTTTGAGAACACCCGTCTCCCCGGTCGTCACCAGCCCGCCCCGCCACGCCAACTCGGCAACGGCGTCCCCGAGTTCCGGTGTTGCCGCATGGGCCGTGGCCTCGAACCCGAGGGCACCGAAGTAGTGGGCCAGCACATCTGCAATCTCCAGGGCCCGGATGGCGGCCAGGTCATGCTCGGCGCCCGCAATCCAGTCGTGGCCCGGTTCGCCAGGACGCGGCGATCGCTCCCACGCGACCAGCAGCACTACGGCGTGGCTGTGCCCGGCGAAACGTTCCCGCAAGGACTCCGGAATCGCGGCGATCCCGACCATGGTGGCGTCAAGAAAATAGGCGGATGCCTTGGCGTTGCGCGCCCGTTCCACCGGATCATCCGGGATCGGCGCCCGCCCTTTTGCCACGCTGCCGATACGCAGCCCGTCGAACAGTTGCCTGTAGTCGGCGGTAACGTGACTGACCGCCCAGGGACCGGGCGCGCCGGCACGCCCCGGCAGGCGTCCTCCGGGAAAGTCCTCTTGCCGGCTGCGGGGCAGGCGTTCCAACGGCCAGGGGCCAAGATCCACGGGACGATGACGATTGGAAAACAGCCTCATCTGCCTGCTCCATTCCCGATTACTCTTCGACCGGCGCGGCACGGACCGCCCGGACGTGGTGTGACAGCTTTTTCAGCAGCCGCAACAAATCGGCCTGTTCGGCTTTCGACAGCCCTGCCGCACAGATTTTTTCCTGTCGCTGGGCTTCGGGCACGATCCGGTTGTTAAGCGCCACGCCGTCGGGAGTCAGCGCCAGAAGGCGCGCGCGCGCATCGTCGGGATGCGGCAGCCTAACCACCAGGTGGCGCCGCTCCAGGTCCTTGAGCGCACGACTGACGGTGGCCTTGTCAAGCCCGGTGACCTCCACCACATCTGCCGCCGTGACCGGTTGAAACGCCCCCAGCACCGCGAGCACCCGCCATTCCCGCATGTTGATGCCGAAGCGACGCCGGTTGCTCGGATCAGCGCCAAAAGCGGCCCGGTTCGACACACTGGCCAGGTGATAAAACAGGCTGTTGGTGAAATCGTAGCCGATGGGCGTCGTCTTCTCCGACGCAGCATTCTCCGCCGCACCCCCTGCCGCCTGCTCGGATGACTGTGATTCCATGCTCGACCGTCCGTTTTCGCCGCACCTGCAGTATACTCAATATGGTTGAAACTTCAACTATATGATCTTCACGCTTTTCGGCTGGCCACGTCACCTGATAAGATGCGCGCAAAAAGGGGAAAACGTGATGGCGAGAGACAATAACAACACAAATTATATG